>DROB01000123.1 GCA_011321985.1 Gammaproteobacteria bacterium
CCTCTTTCGATGAACATGACTTTCATGGCACCTGGGGGGTTGATGATGTCACCGTCGTCGAGAAAGCCAATGCTTATTACAGAAAGCTCCACCAGGAAGGTGAAAACTTTGCTTCTGTCATATTTTCCACCACAAACCACAAACCCTTCGATTTTCCACCGGGTAAGATAAAGCTGGTAGAAGGCGTAGCGGAAAAGAGTGTTGAAAATGCGATAAAATATGCAGATCTCGCCATCGGACATTTCATCGACCTGGCAAAACGATCCGGCTATTATGAGGACACCATCTTTCTCGTCATCGCTGATCACAATATCCGTGTATACGGTGACGACATCATCCCCGTCGATATGTTTCACATCCCCGGTTTGATACTGGGTGGTGATATCGAAGCGATGAAGGTAAAAACCCTCGCCTCGCAACCAGACGCATTAGCCACTGCTTTAGATCTGATCGGCACAGATTTTGAATACCCTGTCCTGGGAAATTCCATTTTTGATGAAAAAAAATCAGAAGTATCACTGATACAGTATCATGATATCTATGGACTGCGGCATGAGGATGAGATAGCCGTATTACAACCTGATAAACCCGCGTTGACATACCGTATCGATGAGAATGATCACCTGTCTTTAACCGATCACAACACACAGCTGGAGACTGATGGCCTCGCATTCATCATCACACTCGATACGTTGTATCGAAAAAAACTGTATCGATAAATAACTGGACACTACTCAGCTTCCTTATAGTGACACCACTGTGTTAACAGTTCGTTCCAGCTATTAATGATGACTTCACTATGCCAGTAGGAGACATCCGGTGGATACGGGGCAACATCCAGCCACCGAGATAATTTTTCTGCCAGCTTCTTACTGTCACCAGCCCTGTAACGGCACTCATCAGGGTATTGCTCCCGATAGCAGAGATCATCCGGCACCAGAGGCACTGCACCACCACTGACAGCTTCGAGCATGGACAAGCCCTGAAACTCGTGGATCGCAGTGCTTACCACGATGGCAGCTCGAGATAGATATGCCCGATAGGTATCCCTCGACACTTTTTCATTTACCACGATCCTGTCGGCGAATCGCTCCTCGATCTCGATTAATGCTTCAGGCTTTATCTTTGAGCGACTACCTAACAGGATCAGTTTAAACTCCGGATTCATCTTATCTAACTCGACGAGCGCATCACAAAACACCTGAGGATCTTTATCATACTCCCATCGATGATTCCATAAGATCGAGCCCTTATCCTTAACGGCTTCTCCTTCAACAGGAGAGATAACAACAGGTAATACCTCACTTTTATCTCTTAGTACTTCAACGATACCACCTGGTATATTATCGGGAAATTTCTTCAGGAGCTCTTCTACACCGTCAAGAAAAGTCTCCTTGTTAAAGTCTGAATTAAAAAGTAACTTATCCGCTGCCAGGGCACCATAAAGTTGTACCATCTTAGGCTCTACGGAATCAACCTGATGTTTACTGACGGGGTATGCGAACTGATTTTCGTGAAAATAATAAACACAGGGCACTCCGGCGAGCCGAGGATGCAATCCCTTTAATGTCGCCAGGTCCACCATCGATGTAGCCAGGATAAAATCGGGTAGCTGCTCAGGTAACTGATATAACCACTGCAAGGGATTGCCGCGGATGCGCCAGCGGAAATGCCGGCCGGGCAATTCGAGTTTATACCACTGAAAGGTATCAAAGGATGCAACCAGCCAGTCTGCCCAGGAAGCATGACTATCCGAACGGTAAGCGGAGAGAAGCCAGATTGATTTTTTTATTTTTTCCAAAATGAATCATCATCGGTCTAACCGGATGCTACTACCAACCATCTTCCAGAAGGACACTAAAAACCGATACTAAAGTGTAACGGTTTAAACCTGATCATACAGACACCAACAATACTAATCAAAACCTCTTTTAACCAGAAGACAGCTTACGGCCATAATCTGATGTTCAGGGCTGGTTGAAAATATATGATTCATACGTCTGATCTTACCTTCGTTCGCGGAATAAATTCCGCTCCTACAAGCGACCCAAACCTGGAGCGGCTTGTAAACCGCGATGCCACACTTTCAACCAGAAGGCAGCTACCGGGCACTGCCCAGCAAACCTTGCTGGCTCAACCGACTCAACACCGGGCAATACCAGGTCTGCAAAAGATCAGTCTATATCCAGTTCGATAATGCCTTCCATATACCTGACTGCCCTGCCCGCTATCCGTACTCTCTCACCCGCACTCTCACAAACCACATTCCCTCCTCTGGCAGATACCTGTCGGGCATTCAAGGTTTTTTTGCCGAGCTTTTCTGACCAGTAAGGTGCGAGCTGGGTAAACACCGAACCGGTCACAGG
>DROB01000124.1 GCA_011321985.1 Gammaproteobacteria bacterium
GCAATGATTCGGGTGAATATATGCCACCGAAGGATGATATAGGGGCCAGAATGGCTTCAGAAAAGCGGACTTTTTCAGGGTGTTGGCCGTCATTGCCGCGGGTTTCGATAAAATGCATGGTAGATCCAGTGAATTTTTAAACAAGTTGTCGGAAATAATCGACGAATTATAACGAATTCGCGTTATCACTACCGGATATTTAGCGAAAAAGTTGATCGTGCTTTGATGATATTGATGAATTCACGCCGATCTATCTCTTCGGCACCTAATGTGTGTAGATGATCTGAGTAGACCTGGGCATCGACCAGATAGGGGTTTATCGTGGTACAGAGATAGTGCATAGCGGCCTTTGAGGCATCTCTCATGGTACTGAACATGGATTCACCAAAAAAGATATCACCCAGCACTAAACCGTACATGCCCCCGACCAGTTGACCGTCATGCCAGCATTCGATCGAATGACCGTAACCAGTGTCATGTAGCTGGCAGTACACGGCTAACATGGTATCGGTTATCCATGTCCCGGCTTCATCCGGACCGGTTTTATTCGACCGGGGTGCGGCGCAGGCGAGCATGACTTCTTTAAAAGCGGTATCTGTCCTGATATCGAAAGCCCCACTATTGAGCGTACGTCTAAAGCTGCGCGAGATATGAAATTTATCTGGATACAATATGCAGCGTGGATCGGGTGACCACCACAGCACCGGTTGCCCATCGGAATACCATGGAAAAATGCCCTGGCTGTAAGCGTCGATGACGAGCTCAGGCGACAGATATTCACTGGCAGTTAATAAACCATCGGGTTCTGTCAGTGCCTCACTCACGGCGGGAAATTGGAAATTATTTTCTTCTAACCAGATCAGCTGTGACATTTTCTTACTTATCCGCTATGAGTGACAGAGAACTGCCCCGTTATGGTTTGCGTCCTTCTACGGGCGCTGAGGCCTCATGCCTTGTACGGCGATGATTCCAGTAATATTTTACCATGCTGCTCCATGGCGGCTGATTCGCGTTGCAGAAAATCTTTTATCGCAGAGCTGAAATCCTCGTTGGCTATCCAGTGTGCCGACTGTGTTTCTGTCGGTAAAAATCCACGCCATATCTTGTGCTCACCCTGAGCTCCGGGCTCGAATACTTGCAGCTGTTTTGTTATACAGTATTCTATACCTTTGTAATAACAGACTTCGAAATGCAGGTTGTTATAATTCTCACTGCATCCCCAGTGGCGGCCATAGAGTTTATCTTTGCCTTCGAAACAGATCGCGGCGGCGACAGTTTTGTTCTCATGGTATGCAAAGATGGCGAGCATCTTATGTGCGACAGCTCTAAAAAAATCGAGTGTTAACGTCGGAGCTCCCGATTTTTTCAGGAAGGTGACCCGGTAGTATGCGTATAGCAAGTCCCATTGCTCGTCGTCAAGCTCATCACCCCGGATGATCTCGATCTGAATATTTTCTTCGGCGACTTTTCTACGCTCACGTTTTATGTTCTTTCGCCGGCGGGATGTCAGCTGTGAAAGAAAGTCTTCGAAAGATGAGTAGTCATCGTTACGCCAGTGAAACTGATAATCGGAGCGCAGCATCAGTTCAGCTTTTTTTAATAACTGAATATCGTCGTCTTCACAGAATAAAAAATGTGCCGAAGACAGGTTATTTTTCTCGGAGAAAGTGATCAGGGCCTTGATTAAGCCTTCTTTTATTACAGAAGGTCCAATATTATTGCCTTCCCTGTCGATATGTTCCTTCTCAGCAAGTAATCGTGGGCCTGTCGCTGGTGTAAACGGGATGGATGTCACCAGTTTCGGATAGTAGTCCAGCCCGTTTTTCTGATACGCATCAGCCCATGCCCAGTCGAAGACAAACTCCCCGTAAGAGTTATCTTTCATGTAAGCGGGGCAGGCACCGATGAGGGTGTCGTTATCGTAGAGCAGGCAATGTTGCGGATACCAGCCCCATTGTTCCAGGCAATCATGTTGCTCGAGAGCAAGCAAAAAATCATGCTGGATAAAAGGGTTGGTATCGCCAGCCAGCCTGTTCCAGTGTCCGGGTTCTATACTGGCCAGACTGTCGGTGAAAACAATTTTCATGCAATGGCCAGGTTATTCCGTCTGTGGGTGATGGAGCAATACCGTAAATCGGTGTGATAACAGGTTCAGTGTCGGGTCGTGTTATTAATGGCTGCTATATCCCTGCAGGTGTCTGTATCAGTCCTGATACTGAGCCTCCGATGATAGATATCTTAGCAATTACCCAGATCTTTACAGATGATGTCATCCAGATAACGCTCGGCATCAAGTGCCGCCATACAACCGGTTCCGGCAGAGGTGACGGCCTGACGATAGATATGATCTGATACATCACCGGCAGCGAATACACCTTCTATGCTGCATGCGGTAGCATTACCACTGGTGCCACTATTGACGACCAGGTAACCATTCCGTATATCGAGCTGGTCTTCAAAGATGGCGGTATTCGGTTTGTGTCCGATGGCGATAAAGACACCTTGCAGGTCTATATCTTTGGTGTTGTCGTCATTTATATTTTTTATACGCATGCCGGTTACGCCGGAATCGTCTCCGAGCACTTCTTCAAGTACGCTATCGAGTTCGAGGGTAACGTTTCCATTTTTAGCTTTTTCGAATAACTTGTCCTGC
>DROB01000125.1 GCA_011321985.1 Gammaproteobacteria bacterium
TGATCTCCATCATTCTTGGTTTGTTTCTTGATCGTATTTTCTGCCACCTGCACGATTTACGAGACATGACATGGTTTGAATTTTACACTCAGTCAATCCTGCGTATCACCGGTAAGCGCATGCCACCACTGCAATTTATTTTCATCCTGGCACTGCCGATTCTATTACTCCTGAGCATTCAGATATTTCTCTACAATTTTTTATTTAATCTACCAGGATTCATCTTTGGTATCGTCGTCTTTATCTATTGCCTGGGACCGGCATGCCTGAGTTCGGATATAGAAGCCTATATCCATGCCCGGACACTGGGCGATGACGATGAAGCCCTGCACTACGCAGGAACCATCACTAATTCTGCAGCGTCGACATCACCCGATCAGCAGACCAGTGATGTCACCCGCGCCATCCTGTCCATCGCTAATGAACGAATCTTTTCCGTCATCTTCTGGTTTGTTATCCTGGGGCCATTCGGTGCCATGTTATACCGCCTGATATCTCAATTGAGTAAGCAGGCTGACTACCAGGAACTGGCTGAATTCTCAGAATTTATCCACTCTTTTATGGCATGGATTCCGGCAAGGATGCTCGCTGCAGGATATGCCCTCACCGGTAATTTTGATGGCGCTTATCACGCCTATAAAGACCGCACTGTCAACACTGATTTCTCTCACAGTAATGATGAAGTCCTGGTAGCCACCGGCCTGGGTGCCATGCGTAACCTGGAAGCAGAGAATGAACTCGCAGGCATCTATGCTGCACAGGCTCTGGTCATGCGTGCGGTAATCGTATGGATAGGTATACTGGCTGTGATGACACTCGGCGGCATCTTTAACTGATGACGACATATATCGATGTGATCAGGCATGGTGAACCCGTCGGTGGGAGGCGTTATCGAGGTTATAGCATCGATGATCCACTGACAGAAAAAGGCTGGTCACAGATGCGCGCCGCCGTCACCGGATTGCCACCATGGCAGCACATCATCACTTCTCCGCTAAAACGCTGCCTCGAATTCAGCCAGGAACTGGCCGATGACCTGCAGGTGCCGTTCAGTATCGTAGATGACTTAAAAGAGATCGGTTTTGGTGAATGGGAAGGAAAAACACCCGAAGAGATACTCGCTGAAGATAACGAAGCATTGGAACATTTTTACAGAGACCCGGTACACAATCGCCCGCGTGGTGCAGAACCACTCGACACCTTTTCACAGCGTGTATGGGATGCCTATCTCGATATCATCAAAGAGCATCAGGATAAACACATACTGGTCGTCGCCCATGCTGGTGTCGCACGCGCGATCACTGCGAATATTTTAAAGATGTCACTGGATGATGTATACAGTCGCCTCAAGATTGAGTACGGCGCGATCATACGCAGTGCAGTGGATGAAGGCCAGCCTCCCAAATTGCTCATTCAGGGTCCCGGATAGAATTCAAATACCCCGGACTAAAGATATACCTCTCCACCCCGATATATTACCAACGACACATCAACGAGAAAAAAATGGATGATCCCGCGCTCGACACCTACCATAAAGCTCTGACTTTCAATAAAGACCCCGGTATCTATGGGACCATCGCAGAGATCGGTGCAGGACAGGAGACCGTCCGCTGGTTCTTCAAGGTCGGTGGTGCAGCAGGTTCTATCGCCAAAGCCATGTCTGCATATGACATGAAATTCAGTGATTCGATCTACGGTACCTGTAGCCGCTACGTCAGCCGTGAGCGGCTACATTCGATGCTGGAGACAGAGTACGGTCTATTGAACGAGAGACTGGGAAAAGATAGAGGCTCGGAATGTACCTTTTTCGCTTTTGCTAACACCGTAGCAACGTTTAGTTACACCACGCAACAGATGGGGCATGGCTGGCTGGGCATTCAGTTTCAGACACATCCGCACGAAGCTGTCTCCGAGATCCACATGCATGTCGCCCTGAAAGGTAAATCCAGCGCTCAGGACCAGACGACACTTGGCGTGTTAGGTGTCAACCTGATCTATGGTGCGCACTACCACCACCAGGACCCGGATAGATTACTGACCTCACTCATGGATGACTTGAGCACCGATCAACTTGAGATCGATATGATAGATTTCAATGGCCCGGCATTCGAACAGGTCGATAACCGTTTCATGGCTCTACGCCTGGTACAGCATGGATTAACCCATGCGACCATGTTTCAGGCTGATGGAAAGATCGTGCAACCATCAGAAGCATTATACAAAAAATCCGTACTGGTCGAGCGTAGCCGTTTTCGCCCACCGACCAATTTTAATCTCAAGCTGCTCGACAGTGCGTATGATGCATTTTGCCATAACGAAGAAAAGGTCGATCCCGATGACGTGATGGTCCTGAGTGAAATGACTATTCAGAACCTGACTGACGGTAACAACATCGATGCCGAAGATTTTTTGCAGCGTATCGACATCTTGTGCGCCCTCGGAAAAAATGTGATGATTTCGAATTACGCAGAGTTCTATCGGCTGGCACAATACCTGTTCGAACAGACCGACAAGCCTGTTGCCATCGCACTGGGTGTACCGACACTGCGTCTTATCTTTGAAGAAAAATATTACGAAAAACTGAAGGGGGGCATACTGGAATCTTTCGGTCGATTATTCCGTAATGATATGCGTTTATATGTCTGCCCGGCAATCGAAGAAGATGGAA
>DROB01000126.1 GCA_011321985.1 Gammaproteobacteria bacterium
CGCCAGCCGTAGTGGCGGCCTTTTCTGGTTACTTTTTTGGGCTGTAGCAAAAGAGTGACTCGCCTGCGGTGCGAGAACCGCAATGCCTAAATAAAAGAAGAAGTAAATACCAAGAAAAGAAAGAAACAAAAACACGACAAAAAAACCGATAAAACCTATAACCTAACAAATATTGCTGGCAAAATAAGCAAATGATAGAGTAGTGAATATTAAACCCCATCTACCCCGCAACAATTCGAATAAATCAGGGTAAACACAGATAATGAGCCAATTCCTATGAGTAAATACGATGCCTCGTCGATCGAGGTATTAACCGGCCTCGAACCGGTGCAGAAGCGACCGGGGATGTACACCGACACCGACCGGCCCAACCATCTGGCTCAGGAAGTGATCGATAACAGTGTCGATGAGGCCATCGCCGGTCATGCCAGTAAGATCGATGTCGTGCTGTTCAAGGACGGCTCGGTCAGTGTCACGGATGATGGTCGCGGTATGCCAGTCGATATTCACCCTGAAGAGGGTATCCCCGGGGTCGAAGTGATCCTCACTCGCCTGCATGCGGGCGGCAAGTTTTCCAATAAAAATTATGAATTTTCTGGCGGCCTGCATGGTGTCGGCGTATCGGTGGTCAATGCGCTGTCATCGAAGGTCGATGTCGAAGTCCGTCGTGATGGTACGGTCTATGAGATGGCATTCAAACACGGTGCCAGGACCAAAAAGCTGAAAAAGACCGGTACTGTCGGTAAACGTAATACCGGGACCAAAATCCATTTCTGGCCGGAGAAAAAATATTTTGATTCGGTGGTCTTTTCTGTTTCGAAGTTAAAGCATGTGCTGCGCGCGAAAGCGGTCCTGTGTTCCGGACTGGAAGTCAGCTTTACCGAAGAGAAAACCGGTGAAAAACAGAGCTGGCTGTATGAAGGCGGGCTGGCTGATTATCTGGGTGAAAGTCTGTTCGATAAAGAGTGCCTGCCTGAAGAGCCTTTTGTCGGTTCCATGACGAGTTCTACCGAAGCCGTAGACTGGGCGCTGACCTGGCAGATCGATGCCGGCGAACTGACCACAGAATCTTATGTGAATCTGATCCCGACGGCGGTAGGGGGAACCCACGTCAATGGCCTGAGAACGGGATTGACTGAAGCCTTACGCGAATTTTGTGAGATCCGAAGCTTGCTGCCCCGTGGTGTCAAACTGAGCCCGGAAGATGTCTGGGACAAGGTCTGTTATGTGCTGTCGGTCAAACTGGCTGATCCGCAATTCTCCGGGCAGACTAAAGAACGGTTATCGTCGCGAGAGTGTGCGGCATTTGTTTCCGGTGTGGTGAAAGATGCCTTTAGCTTATGGCTGAACCAGCATACCGAAGCCGGCGAATCTATCGCCATGCGAGCCATCGAAAATGCACAGAAGCGTTTGCGTGCAGGCAAGAAAGTCATCCGTAAGAAGATTACCAGCGGACCGGCATTACCCGGGAAATTATCGGATTGTGCATCGCAGGACACGACTCGTTCAGAACTGTTTCTGGTGGAAGGTGATTCGGCGGGCGGTAGCGCAAAGCAGGCCAGAGACAGAGAGTTTCAGGCTATCATGCCGCTGCGTGGAAAGATTTTGAATACCTGGGAGGTCGAGCACGATCAGGTGCTGGGTTCGCAGGAGGTACATGATATCTCTATCGCTATCGGTGTCGAACCAGGTTCTTCGGAGCTGAAAGATCTGCGTTACGGGAAAATCTGTATCCTGGCCGATGCGGATTCTGACGGTTATCACATCGCAACCTTATTGTGTGCCCTGTTCCTGCGCCACTTCAGGCCGCTGGTCGAAGCGGGAAATATCTATGTAGCGATGCCACCCCTGTTTCGGATCGACGTCGCAAAAGAAGTGTATTATGCGCTGGACGAAGCCGAGAAACAGGGCATCCTGGACCGTATCGAAGCGGAAAAAATTCGGGGAAAAGTATCGGTGACCCGGTTCAAGGGTCTGGGTGAGATGAACCCGATGCAACTACGTGTGACCACGCTGGCACCGGATACCCGTCGGCTGGTACAGCTGACACTGGGTGAAGGTAGCAAGAGCCACAGCATGCTGGATATGCTGCTGGCGAAGAAACGAGCCGGTGACCGCAAAGCCTGGCTGGAGAAAAAAGGCGCGTTAGCTGAAGTTTGATCAAAGTGTCATTTGCGGAAAACGACCGATTATGCAGTAGTCAACATGCCTTGATATGGTACGACGCTCAGGCGAGAATACCCTCTATTAGATCTTTCTTTTTTTCAAGTTCATCGACGATAAAATTCTTGAAGATGCGTACCCGAGCCGTCGTTCGTAGATCGACATGAGATAATACCCATAAGCCCCAGCCCGGCTCTATAAAACGGGCAGGCACTCGATGTAGCTCTGGATCGGGATCACATAATGCACAGGGTAATTGCGCGATGCCTAAACCTTGATGAACCATTTTTAACATTACGCCGAGTTCTGTCGTACGATAGATATGTTTTGTTTTCGGGAAGCTTTTTTCTATCCAGGGTGGGCGTGAAGACCCGTCACCTAGCCATGTGATACATGAAATCCCACTGTCAGGACCACCGGTATTGATGGTGTCTAGAGCTGTTTGATTGCCATAAATATTAAACTGCAGATGTGTGATCCGTTTCCCGACGAGGTTCTGTGGTGGGTTGTCGGTAGCTCGTACTGCTATATCGGCTTCACGCGCGGTTAAATCCAGGTCATCACGGGTAGCAACGATTTCCAGGTCGACTTCCGGGTACTTCTCAATAAACAACTGAATGGCGGGCAAGACCAGTTGTTGTGTGCATATATCACCAACCGTTAATCGTAGCCGCCCCCTTAACTCCTGGCTATCCGCCATTACGAAACGCTCAATAGTATGGATTTCTTCTGCCATATGTTCAGCGGATGCAATAATTCGCTCACCTAACGGTGTAATCAAGATCGGAAGAGCACAC
>DROB01000127.1 GCA_011321985.1 Gammaproteobacteria bacterium
ATACACGATACAGTAAACCATGGCCCCTGTAATAACTGCGAACAAAATGTCGATGTAGCTAGCCAGTGGCTGAAACTGGCAGAATACATAAACAGATAACCACATAAGTACTGTAGGAATAACTGACGGCCATATACTAATCAGAAAATAATGTGTGACTGATATCCCCAGATATTTACAACATGCCCTCAAGACCACCGGTGTCAGAATAAAAACAGGGATAACAGAACCTACCGCAACACCGATTATCCCCCAATACTGCACGAGGATTATACTTACGATCAGATTAACACTTGCACTTACTGGAAATACCTTTGCTAATAAACCATGTCTACCGATAGCTGTCAGATACCTGGTACTAAGTGGATTCAAAAACGGTAAAGTCATATAAATAACCAGTAATAATATAATTCCTTCAGCATCTCTCTGATATTGTTCGCCCACCCACACTCCTATGAAATCATCACCCACCAATGTTGCTCCCACACTCGTTGGCAATAATACGGCAACAATATATCGGCTGGCATTCAGGTACAATTGCTGGATTTCCTGTTTTTTATCCGTTGCGTGCAGTTCACTGAATAATGGCATAAAAGCATGTGTCAGCGTCCATCCAATATTACGTATATAGCTGATGATATTTGCCGGAATAGCATAAAACGGGATACTGGCAGGGCCCAGAAAAGCACCTATGACGATAGTATCTGTCCCGATCTCGATCCTCGATGCAACACCCTGAATGAATGACTTTGCCCCGAAGTTAACCGTCTCCCGGTATGAACGCCATGTCGCGGTTGAGATAGACGGCTTTAATCTTCCAAAGCCTGGACGTGATAGCATAAACATATAGATGATATATTTTACCGACAGGCCTATCGCATTAATACCAGCCAGTAACACGAGTGCGTTTTCCGGTGAGATAGTAAAATACAACAGACTGGAGCCAACGATAGAATTGAAGATCGTAATATTATTCTTTATATAATATTTCTGAAACCCCTCTAGAAAACTTTCAGCAACATAACCCGGGAACTCTATCAATAATTGTATCGCAATGATAAATAATAGCAGTGAGTACCTGTACGTATCACTATCCTCTCCTGAAATAACCTCTGGCCAGAACACGCCAAGTAAGCTGAAGAAAAGGCATAGCATAAGACCGATTATCGCCAGAAAAACGAAAGAGGTTGAATACAGTTCCTGCAATCTAACCGAGTCTCCTGACGCATGATAGCTGGCAGAAAATCTTGAGATAGCAGGCTTGAGCCCCATGTCCAGCAACCCCATATAGCCGATGACAGCTGCTATGATCTCCCATATACCATAATCATAATTTCCGAGATTATGGACCAGTACCGGGGTCATAATGAAGGTGATCACGAGCTTTACGATAACGACAGATACATTGGAACCCGTATTGACTACTATTTTTTTCACGAATCCTGAATCCCTTAACCAGATATTATTTCGGTATATATCTTTTTCAATTCACTCGATGGCCGAAGAAGTGAAAAACGCTGCCTTGCTACATCAGAGAACTCTCTGAAAGTTTTTTTCTGTGGATCATTGATCTCATCAGCGAGAGCTCTGGCGAGAGCTTGTGAATCTCGTGGTGGCACCAGTACAGCGGGTGAATCGCTGAGCACCTCTCTTAACCCTATACAGCTGGCACCGATAATCGGTACACCTGACACCAGTGACTCCATACCAAGCAGGCCACTTGATTCCCATAACGAAGGCATCGCCACGAGGTCCATGGCTTTAATAACACCCGGCATATCGTCGGTATGCTGCATCATATGAAAATATTTTTTCAGGCCCCTGCTCTCGATATACTCGTATTCTTCTCTGACGAAACCGCCCCAGTCGAATGTGAGCACTAACGGCTCTCGATCCGTCAACTTGTCACGGACAATTATCTCAATTGCATCGATGAGATAATTGAAGCCTTTCTGCGCCATAAATCGTCCAAAAAAACCTATCAGACAGGTACGCGTTTTGTCATATGAAAGTTTCAGATCCGAAGCGGTTGAATGATAGAACTGCTCCGCATCGATGCCGTGCGGGATACACCTGATCCTTTCCTTTTTAATCGCTGGAAAAAACGCAAGTAGATCGTTCGTTGCATCAAAACTTACGGTATGTATCATATCTATACTGACGAACACCCGGGATAACAACCATTTTTTAACTTTTCCCTTGAATCCGGAAAACTGTTTTTTCTGAAACACATCATGTGCTGTCATCAGATGTTTTATATGAAAACACCTGGCTATGACTGCAGACAAACTTCCAGCAGTAAAACCATGAGAATGGATAAGTGCGACCTTGTTATTCCTGGTATACCTCCATACTTTCTTGAGCAAGTCCCAATTATCTTCACATACATCGTATTCGAAATTTCTGCCTGAGAATATCTCACGAAAAAATGATTCTAAACCTGGATCTGGAGCAATGACCGAAAAATCATACTCATCAAATATATCCTGCTGGTAGATATATCTAATATATGTCCGTATTCCACCGACAGGGTACCTGACGACGAGAAGCACTCTCTTGCGCTGGCTATCTTCCATATGCGACTGCCTCTTTTCTCTGTGCAGGTTCTTTAGAA
>DROB01000128.1 GCA_011321985.1 Gammaproteobacteria bacterium
ACCTTCTTCCATACCCAGTTTTTTCATCAGCGCACCGACTTTATCCGATGCGAAGATACGCATCAGATCATCCTGCAGTGATAGATAAAAACGGCTGGAACCGGCATCACCCTGACGACCTGAGCGACCACGCAACTGGTTATCGATACGACGCGACTCATGACGTTCACTACCGATGACATGCAGGCCACCCGCCTCCAGGACCTGCTGGTGGCGCTTTTCCCAGTCACGTTTGATCTCGTTCAGTTTTTCTTCACCGGCATCACTGTTCTTCGTCAGTTCGACTTCCAGGTTGCCACCTAAGACGATATCCGTACCTCGACCCGCCATGTTTGTCGCGATCGTTACGGCAGCGGGACGGCCCGCATTTTCGATGATATGTGCTTCATTCTCATGTTGTTTGGCATTCAACACATTGTGTTCGATCTTTTCTTTCTTCAGTAATTTTGATATTAATTCAGAGACTTCTATCGAAGCAGTACCGACCAGAACAGGCTGCTTCCTGGCGACACAATCTTTAACATCATCGACGATGGCATTATATTTTTCTTCTGGTGACAGAAAGACGAGATCAGTATTATCGACACGAGCCATCGGTTTATTGGTCGGGATGACCACCACTTCGAGATTGTAGATCTGTAGCAGTTCTTCAGCTTCCGTATCCGCTGTACCGGTCATGCCAGAGAGCTTCTCGTACAACCTGAAATAATTCTGGAAAGTGATCGATGCCAGAGTCTGGTTCTCATTCTGGATCGGAACATTCTCTTTGGCTTCGACTGCCTGATGCAGGCCTTCTGACCAACGTCGCCCATCCATGGTGCGTCCGGTGAACTCATCGACGATAACCACCTCATTGTCGCGTACGATGTAATGGACATCTTTTTCGAATAACACCATGGCACGCAGTGCCGCATTCAGATAATGCACCAGGTTGATATTGGTCGCACTGTACAGAGAATCATTTTCATCGAGAATATTTTCCTCGACCAGAATATCTTCGATACGTTGATGTCCCTGTTCGGTGATATGGACACTCTTGTTCTTCTCATCGACCGAAAAATCCCCTTCTTCCGGTTCTTCTTTTGTCGTCAGTCGGCCCTGTTCGAGCCTTTTGACAATATCTTTAAACTTGACATGCAGGTCACTGTTTTCACCGACAGAACCAGAGATTATCAAAGGTGTCCTGGCCTCATCGATCAGGATAGAATCGACTTCATCGACGATGGCAAAGTAAGGGGGGCGCTGTACTTTCTCTTCGGCAGTAAACGCCATGTTATCGCGCAGGTAATCAAAACCATACTCGTTGTTGGTACCGTAGGTGATATCGGCAGCATAGGCCTGTTTTTTTGCAACAGGATCCATGCCAGAGATGCTCACACCCGTTGTCATCCCCAGGAAGTTATACAGTTTACCCATCCATTCGGCATCACGTGTCGCAAGATAATCGTTGACGGTGACGACGTGCACCCCCTTTCCGGGTAGAGCATTCAGGTAGGCAGCCAGGGTAGCTACCAGCGTCTTACCTTCACCGGTACGCATCTCAGCGATTTTCCCACTGTGCAATACCATGCCACCGATAAGCTGCACATCGAAATGGCGCATATTAAAAACACGTTTACCCGCTTCTCTCACCGTCGCAAAAGCCTCAGGCAGCAGTTGCTCTATGGTTTCACCCTGTTTGTTCTCATCACTGCGTAAACGTTCACGAAATTCCAGCGTCTTTGCTGCGAGTTGCTCATCACTGAGTACTTCAAAATCAGCTTCAAGCGCATTGATCTGATTGACAGTTTTATAGTGTTTCTTGACCAGTCGATCATTTCGACTACCGAACACTTTTTTAACAGCATTTAAAATCATTGTAAATATTTAACCTGTA
>DROB01000129.1 GCA_011321985.1 Gammaproteobacteria bacterium
ATAAACATAGTTCGAAATTAGTACATAGGAATAAGCTAAAAGTATAATACAGATATTGGCATATTAATTGACAAAGTGCGCCATCTGTTTGCAAGATAATCGGTGTATGGGAGCATCATCAGAGCGTGATGCCATCAGGGCTAAAGTCATGGAGAAGTGGCTGTGATGGGGCAGCTTGAATTTTCGTATATAAGGTTAATCTAATTTAAGCGGTGTTGTATCTGGCGTTATTTTACCTGTATATTTAATGACTATGAAAAATCCTGTGATAGGCTGTATTCTCATCAGATTGAGATAGGTATTCATGAGCGAACAAAAAATACAGATACGCGTTACAGAAACTGATCAGACGATGGATGTCGTGGTTTTTAGTAAGAAGCTGGATAAGATCGAGATTGTTCTGGGGGCAGGCGTGCACAGCGTTAAGTGTGAGCTACTACCGACTGCAAATGGAACAGCTTACGCTGGTTCTGCAATGGGACGTGAGATTGTCTATGAACGAAACCGCGACCAGGTCAAAGCTGATATCGAACTGGAAAATCACGATTATCGAGACTCCCGACGACGATAAGGTCTGCCCAGAGCTTAAAGCCCCGAAGGGTGTGGCCTGAAGCATGCATCTGCGGCGTTATGAGCCATCGATGATGGAATAACCATTATGCTGCGACTCATGCCTTGCTGCTACATGCTTCAGGTTACGCAGAGAGCATAATCAATTAATAGAGGTGCCCGTATATGAATCTGCCCTGTTTTCTGGGATAAAATGAAATGAGTAAATTTACATTTGCCATCAGTTTCAGATGTAATGACCTGAAAAATCAGGAGGCATTGGTCGATGCATTCAATAGCATTACTTTGAAATCAGTTAATGAAGGCAGGATAGATCTGGAGGCTATCAAGGCTAAAATTCATTTTATCGAAAAAATAGCTGTGATCATGCAACGTGAACTTGATGATGAGTTAAAAAGCTTTGTTCGGGATAAACGATTTCATCCGGTAAAGTTGACCAACGAGGAGGGGCTCTGTATTTTATATTTCAATGCAAGTTCAACGGCTGGTTTTGGCGGCTGGCCAGATTACAAACATTATCTGGCGATGGAGAAGCTGTTCGAATTTTTGGGTGTCACCAAAGTCGAATTCAAATTAATAAAAAATACGGATGCGGACGATGGTAGTGAGCCGCAAATTAACGCAATCGACAACGTCCGCGCTGAAACAAAAGCTATGGCTGAGATCGATGAAAAGACATCAGGGTCATCAATAAAAGGGAAAAATTCAATCGTCCTGTCTTCCAGCGACGAGTCTCCAGGTAAAGTATCAGAAGTTATTTATTTACGATTACCTGATGGTTCGTCTACTCAGATACATCTGGCATTAAAAGCAGGGCCTGTATCAGATTTATTGACATTGAAATTTGAAAACTACCAGATGATAGAAATGAAACTGGGATTTTTTACCGTTTTCCGGCCAAAAGAAAAGAGTATCCAGTATAAAGGGTATAATATTGCATTTAAATGCAGGTTGTATCTGGAAAGTGAAGTGACGAGTTCCGTTTATTCCGGACACATGGGTGAGTTTTATATCGATGACAGGGAAGCACTGGTCGTCGAGTTTTGATATTTTCTCACGGCCATTAGCGGTCTTGCCGCTAAAAGCAATTCTGCTGCGAAGGATGCAGAGAGCGCGAAGAAAAGCTTTGTTTTTTCGTAGGCCGGGCACTGCCCGGGAAACCCAGTTGGTTCCGCTGAGACAACATTGGGCGATGCCCAACCTGCAAAAACTTAAAAACAGAATCAAAAGCTTGTTCACCACAGATGTATAGAGTTTTTATTGTGTCTCTGTGGTACCCTGGCACAGCTGGTTTCTATTTTTCTCTGATTATTCTTAATCCTTCGTCGAGAGCTTCATCGACATATCCGCCATAAAGGTCCAGAGAATAAACGCCTGGTATCCTCTCACTGACTTCATTTCCATGACCATCGAGAAAGAGCAGGGTCGGTGTTATTTTTATATTAAATCTGGCAGCCAGTTCGGATGGAGTGGTGTTTTTACCCGATATGTTTTTTACTGGAGAAGTGTCATCGATCTCAAGCTGGCGTATTAGTACATCCTGTGTATAGTCACC
>DROB01000130.1 GCA_011321985.1 Gammaproteobacteria bacterium
CGCCATGTCAAACTGCTGAATGACAACTGGACCGTGGTCACCAAAGACCACAGCCTGTCAGCACAATGGGAACACACCATCCTGGTTACTGAAGAGGGCCATGAAGTTTTGACACAATGTGAAGGCGACGAAATTTAATGGTAGATGTCAATGCGATAGACAGTGGTGATACAGCGACAGGCTCTGTAGAAAATATTCTGGACTTCGAGCTATTGAGTAAGCAGCTTGGCACCCACGCCACCGATGCAGAACTGATTACCCCCGATGTCATCAAACTTTTAAAACAGGCTGTCACTTCTATCGATGATGGCCTGAAAGACATCTACCGGGCGGGTGGCGATGTAAACACTATCGTCTACGGTCGGTCCAGGCTCATCGATCAGTTAATCGACGTCATCTACCGACACCTGTTCAAAGATATCGACCAGGAGATTGCACTTATCGCCGTCGGTGGTTATGGCCGTGGAGAGCTGCACCCCAAGTCAGATATCGACCTGATGCTGTTACTGGCCGAAGAGGAAAACCAGAACACGAAAGATCTACTCGAAAAAATCCTGATGCTATTATGGGATATCCATCTGGAGATCGGTCACAGTGTCCGCACCATAGACGAATGCATCAGCGAATCGGAAAAGGATATCACGGTCGCGACGAATATCATGGAGGCACGATTACTCGCTGGCAGTGATAAACTTTTCTCAGAGATGAAAGAAAAAACCAGTGCCGAACACATCTGGGATTCGAAGTCTTTCTTTCAGGCGAAACTCGAAGAACAGATTCAGCGAAATGGAAAATTCAATGATACCGCTTACAATCTCGAACCCAACATAAAGGAAAGTCACGGTGGTCTGCGCGACATCCAGATGATCGGCTGGGTCGCCAAACGGCACTTCAATGCCAACAGTCTGAACGATCTGCTGAAGGAAGGCTTCCTGCTGGAAGACGAGCTGAACACACTGCTCGATGGCCAGCATCTGCTGTGGCGGATCCGCTGCAGCCTGCATTATCTCGCAGGGCGACGCGAAGACCGCCTGTTATTTGATTACCAGCGAGATCTGGCTGCTGAGTTCGGTTTTAAAGATAAGGCAGAAAATTCCCGAAATGAAGCTATCGAACAATTCATGCAGCAGTATTATCGCACCGTCATCGAACTGGAGCGGTTAAATGAGATGTTGTTACAGCATTTCAGGGAGGCTATCATCTATCATGATGAGGATCAGGAAGCCGAGGTCATAAATAACAGTTTCCAGGTCAGAAATGGTTATCTGGAAACCACGAACCCTGATATCTTTAAAGATAATGCCTGTGCCATACTGGAGATGTTTCTGATCCTGCAGGATTACCCCGAGATCCAGGGTGTACGAGCTGCGACCATCCGCGAGGTCAGGCAATATAAGTACCTGATCAATGACAAGGTAAGGCAGTCACCACGTGCGCACCAGTTATTCATCAAGATAATGTTCCACTCCAGAGGGGTCACTCATGAATTACGGAGGATGAACCGTTACGGTGTGCTCGCTGCCTATATACCCGCATTCGATTCCATAGTGGGCAGGATGCAGTACGATTTATTTCATGCTTTTACGGTAGACCAGCACACACTGTTCGTGGTCAGAAATATGCGCCGCCTCTCGGTTCCTCACTTCTGCAATGAATTCCCGCTGGCTAGTGGTGTCTTTCAACATCTACCCAATCCGGGGTTGCTGTATCTTTCAGGTCTGTTTCATGATATCGCAAAAGGCCGGCACGGCGACCACTCCGAACTGGGTTCTGTCGATGCCAAAGATTTCTGCATTCTGCATGGTCTCTCTAAAAAAGAAAGCAAACTTGTCAGCTGGTTAGTCCGCAGCCACCTGGTCATGTCGGTGACCGCACAACGTAAAGACATCAGTGACCCGGACGTGATCAACACATTTGCGCGTCATGTTAAAACCCTGGAGCGTCTCGACTATCTATACCTGCTAACCATCTGCGATATCCGGGGGACCAACCCGAAACAATGGAACAACTGGAAAGACAAGTTACTCGCTGAGCTGTATAACAAGACGGCGGCGTTACTGAACAGAGGCTTCGATCAGGACCGCGCAACCCTGCAGAGCGATCGAGAGATCAATATACTCGAAACCCAGACGGACGGTTTACGACAACTGGAGCAACTGGGTATTGATTCACACCAGGTGAATGAATTATGGGACACCCTGAACGAGGAATATTTTCAGGGGCACACATCGGATGAAATCGTATGGCACACTTCTCTTATCAATGAAGCGATCCAGAAAAAGATACTCGACAAACCTTTTGTCCAGACACGATTAGACCAGTCAGGAAACAGTATCGAACTCTTCGTCTATATGAAAAGCCGCGAAAAGATATTCCATGACATCGTAACCGTACTGGGTAGCAGTGAGGTAGACATCGTCGACGCTCAGATCATCAATACAAAAAATGGTTATGCATTAGAAACCTTTCGCCTGATACCGGTAAATATCGATATCTCAGAGATAGCCCTGGCAGCGGATCAGATCAACATCCGGTTACAGGAGCGGCTGCTCAATACCAGCGATGAAAGCCACACTTCGATGAACATCAGTCGACAGTATAAATACTTTTCATCACCGACCATAATCTCTTTCACCAACAATGAAAAGAATAATACCACTCGCATCAGGATAGAAACCATCGATAGGACCGGAATCCTGGAGAACATCGCTAAAGCATTCGTGGAGAACCATATC
The DNA here is from genome assembly GCA_011321985.1 of Gammaproteobacteria bacterium. Classification (GTDB taxonomy): domain Bacteria; phylum Pseudomonadota; class Gammaproteobacteria; order SZUA-229; family SZUA-229. Next base: position 2,736 of record DROB01000130.1, read on the forward strand.
AATATTCTGAATGCGCGGATCGTCACCGCTGGAGAAAAAGCTATCGATTACTTCATCGTGAACGATTCGGATAATAAAGCACTTTCAGAAGATCAGCTGAAGACCCTCAAACAACAATTAGAAAAATTACTTTAAAGATAAACATGACCGCTACATTAGATCTTGCCAAACAACTCATCAGCATCCCTTCCATTACGCCGGATGATATGGGTTGCCAGAAAATCATCGCCGACAGACTGAGCGACATCGGATTTAATATCGAAACTTTACGCTTTGGTGAAGTCGATAACTTATGGGCACGATACGGTACACAGTCTCCCCTTTTTGTCTTTGCCGGGCACACCGACGTGGTGCCGACAGGCCCGGTCGAACGGTGGAGTAACGACCCCTTCGTCCCGACCATCTCGGATGGTATCATGACCGCACGCGGTACGGCCGATATGAAAAGCAGTATCGCAGCTATGATCTGTGCCTGCGAAGTTTTTTTTAAAAATAATGACACCCTGGATGGATCTGTTGCATTTTTGATCACCAGTGATGAAGAAGGCCCCGCTATCGATGGCACGGTAAAGGTCATCGAACACTTAAGCTCACAAGATGAAACCATCGACTGGTGTCTGGTCGGCGAACCCTCGAGCACAAATACACTGGGTGATGTCATCAAGAATGGTCGCCGTGGTTCAATCGGTGGCGACCTGACCGTGCATGGCGTACAGGGCCACATCGCCTACCCTCATCTGGCAAAAAACCCTATCCACCTGTTTGCAGGTGCATTACAGGATCTCACCGACGAAGTGTGGGACAACGGTAACGATCACTTTCCACCGACCAGTTTCCAGATTTCGAATATCAACGCGGGTACCGGTGCCAGCAACGTCATCCCCTCGGATCTAGGCGTACAATTTAATTTACGCTTCTCTACAGAGATAACTGATGACGAGATAAAACAACGTATCGAAGCCATACTGGATAAACACCAGCTTGACTACGATCTGAAGTGGACTCTGTCAGGCCAGCCCTTTTTGACACCCGACGGGGCGCTGGTCGAAGCAGTACAACAGGCGATCAGCACCGTATGCGGTATAGAAACCGAGCTCTCGACTGCCGGTGGCACATCCGATGGGCGTTTCATCGCACCGACCGGTGCTCAGGTAGTAGAGCTTGGGCCGGTCAATGAGAGTATCCACAAGATCGATGAGAACATCGATGTACAACAGCTGGAAAAATTAACAGCGGTCTATACCGAGGTATTGAAGAATCTGTTTAGTGGCTGAGTTTTTAGACCGTGGGTCAAACCGGCAAGGTGTGGGCATCGCGGAATAAATTCCGCTCCTACTGACATTCTCAGGTAGTATTTGTACCAGACATGACTAGATACATTAATTATAATAATATAAATTCGCAAACCAGAATAAAGGAGCCACTCGCATGAATCTGGAAAAGGTCATATTCAGTTTTTTCATGATACTCGCCCTCACCCTGAACTTCGGCTTTTTCTATGGTGAGATCGACGATGCACAACACCATAACGTCTACGAACTGTTTGCGGTCATCGTGGTAAACCTGATCGCCACAGTAATGAAATTCGGTGACAAATCACAGATGGGAGCCATGTTACTGGCGACCAGTCTGGTGGCCATGGTGCAGCTGATCGGCGCATCCATCGTCTGGGTATTTGCGGTACATATCCATCAGACCGGACTAACCCCGGGTACGGTATCGACCATCGTGGCACTGAGCGGTGGTGCTATGTTAGCCAATATCATCTCTGTCATCCTGTTGATGATAGAGGCTTCCATGTTCAGAAGGTAGCAAGTTAATAACCTGGCCGACATTCTATAAATGAAAAAACCTGATGAATGAAGTCACATCATTAATATTGCGGCGTATGCGTATGCCGCTGATATTGATCATATCGGTTTACAGTATCTCTATCCTGGTGTTGACATTAATACCCGGAGTCGATGACAACGGTAATGTCTGGCATATGAGCATCTTCCATGCCTTTTACTTTGTCAGTTACACCGCAACGACCATCGGCTTTGGCGAGATACCCTACCCCCTGACCGAAGCACAACGCCTGTGGACCGTCATCATTATCTACATGACCGTCATCACATGGTTCTATGCTCTGGGTACGGTCATCGCTCTGATGCAGGACAAAACATTTATCGCTGTCAGCAAAAGATCTCGTTTCAGGCGTGATGTTAAAAACATGCATCGTCCATATTATGTCGTATGCGGCTATGGCGAAACAGGAAGAGCTGTCGTCGACGCATTACTGGAAGAACATTTTGGTGCCGTCGTCATAGAAATATTAGAAGACATAAGTGACCGTGGATTAAACGACACACTCGAATATGTTCCTAATCTGACGGCAGATGCCTCCGACCCGGCTATGTTAGAGATCGCCGGGGTTGATCAGGATAAATGCCGCGGTGTTATCGCTGTTACGGCATCAGATGAGACAAACCTGAAGATAGCCATCAGCAGTAAGCTGTTGCACCCTGACGTAACAGTCGTCTGTCGCTCAGAATATAAAGAGCATGAGAACAACATGCTCTCATTCGGCACCGATCACATCATCAATCCGTTCGAGAGCTTTACCAGTATTTTCAGCATGGCACTGCATTCTCCTTCGATGCACCTGATCTATGAATGGTTGACCGGAGCACCCGATGTTTCACTGAGCTCACCGATCGATATAAAACCCGGTCACTGGATACTCTCCGGCTATGGTCGCCTCGGAAAACAGCTACATCATGAACTCCTCAAAAAAAATATCCGGACCGTCATCATCGACCCTGATGAGAAAACCCGCGAAACATTTATCCGGAGCGATCATGCCGACGACCAGTTCATTATCGGCACCGGTACCGATGCTCCTACACTATTACAGGCAGGAATTGAATCAGCAGCAGGGGTTATTGCAGGAACGGACAATGACTCCAATAATTTATCCATCATCATGACCGCGCGTCAGCTCAACGATAACGTATTCGTCGTTGGCCGGCAGAATCTTATGAGTAATGAATTATTATATTCAAAAATTAATGAGCACTACCGCAAATCAAGAAAGAATAAGAATGAAGATATTTCAGCATTAGCCCATCTCGTCATGCAACCGAGCGAGGTCATCGCCAGAAAAATCCGGGCCATCCTGATCGCCCCGCTGCTGATCGATTTCATACAATATGCACTGAATGAGAAACAGGAATGGGCAAATATCACGATCAGTCGATTAAGTGCTGTGGTCGGCGATAACCCGCCTAATATCTGGACCGTTAATATAGGAAAAGATAAAACACCTGCTATCGCTCAGGCACTCGGTTATGGCCGCAGGATAGAGTTAAGACACCTCATCAAAGATCCGGTAAATCATGATAAGAACCTGCGGTGCATCGCTCTGCTGTTAAAACGCGGTGATGAGTTAATACTTCTACCAGAAGATAACCTTGAGCTAAAAGCCTTTGACCAGCTATTATTCTGTGGTTTGCGCAAAGTCAAACACACGATGTCACCGACCCTCAGGGACCTGAGTATCCTTAACTATGTGATGACATCGAAGAATGAGCCGCAGGCCTACATCTGGAAGAAGTTGACTCGTTTACTGAGCACTCAGGATAGGCGCTCCTCCAGGCGCTGAGACACACTAAAACCCCTCAGATACATTGTCGTACCAGACTACTATTACTGGTATAATTTGTCGCCACATCCAGCACATGTCTCGATAGCTCAGCTGGATAGAGCGGCCCCCTCCTAAGGGGCAGGCCGGGGGTTCGACTCCCTCTCGGGACACCATTTTAATAGATCATAAAATTTGAGGAACACGCATGAGCATAGTTACATTGGATACATCACACGGTGATATCATTATCGAACTCAACGATGAGAAAGCACCCGAGACGGTGAAAAACTTTCTTAATTATGTCAATGATGGCTTTTTTGACGGCACCATCTTTCACCGTGTCATCCCTAATTTCATGATACAGGGGGGTGGCTTTATGCCGGGTATGGTACAGAAGCGCTGTGAAGATCCGATAAAAAACGAAGCGGATAATGGTCTATCGAATGATCGCGGCACTATCGCCATGGCAAGAACCAATGACCCTCATTCGGCGACAGCCCAGTTCTTCATAAACCATAATGATAATGCTTTTCTGAATCACACCGCACCGACGGGTGCTGGCTGGGGCTACTGTGTGTTTGGCAAAGTCACTGAGGGTATGGATGCGGTTGATGCTATCGCTGCGGTCAGTACCGGTAACGAAGGGGGACATGGCGATGTCCCCAATGAGACAGTAACCATCAACAAAGCGACCGCATCATAGGATGGTATAAGACATCTTATGCAAGATGCCGTTTTTATCTCAGACCTGCATTTATTGCCCGAACGTGCCGATACACTCGAACTGTTCATCAGGTTTACCGATGAGATAGCAGCATCGGCGGATAGTCTGTATATCCTGGGTGATCTACTGGAACTCTGGTGGGGCGATGATGAACCCGCCCCGGGTTATCAGGCAATGTTTGACAGCTTATACCAGCTGGCGAGCATAAAAAATACGGCCATCTACCTGATGCATGGC
>DROB01000131.1 GCA_011321985.1 Gammaproteobacteria bacterium
AACGAAGATATCGATATGGTGATGGGTAACCCGTTTCAGGAAAATGACGAGCTGTTTAAACTGGCACAGAGCAGGATGAAGAACTTCGCTAAACATGTCAATTTTTCTGATGATGTAAAACTTGAAGTCCAGTGGGGACACCCCAAGACCACCATACTTGCATGGGCAGCGGACAATGATACCGATCTGATCATCATGGGAGCCCACGGTCACCATGGTATCGAAAGGTTATTAGGTTCCGTGAGTAACAGTGTTGCGCACCAGGCACCCTGTGATACTCTGCTGGTCAGAGAGTAAGGTCATCTGGCCCACCCTCCGATCTTATCGCGATAAAATTTCACTGCAGACATAATGACTGAACGAAAATGAAGCGGATGCATTGTTTGAATCCGTCAGCCACTGGGATGCAGGTATCGAGCTCACATGGATGTATTTACAACGTGTTTTAAGCAATGCATCCGCTTTATTTTCGTACTGTTAGCCACATATAGCTACCCAGCACAGCAGGACAGTTGACTCACATCTTTATTAAACGTCTGTGCTGTCAGCTTTAAACCTTCGGCCATGGTGAGGTAGGGAAACAGCTGGTTAGCCAGGTCGTCTATCGTCATGCTGTTACCGATAGCCAGTGCCGCAGCCTGTATGATCTCACCGCCTTCGTTTGCCAGTACCTGACAACCGACGATACCACCACTGTCTTTCTCTGCAACCAGTTTGATAAAGCCGCGGGTGTCCATATTCGCCAGAGCACGGGGTACGTGTTCGAGGTCAAGTCGCCTGCTCTGTACCTCCAGTCCTCTGGCCTGTGCCTGCTGTTCGCTCAGGCCGACCGTCGCCACCTGTGGTTCGGTAAATACCACGGCAGGCATCACCGATAGATCAATGGCGATATCATCACCGGTCATATTGCGCGCCGCGCGCGTACCGGCGGCGGCAGCAACGTACACGTATTGCGGTTGATCGGTGCAGTCACCGACCGCATATATATTTTCGATATTGGTCCGCATGTGGTCATCGATGATGATCGAACCATCCTCGGCAATGGCTATCCCGCCTTTTTCCAGTGCCAGCGTATCCGCATTTGGCTGGCGGCCGGTTGCTACCAGCAACTGATCACAATTGATTTCGCTGTCTCCGGACTTCAGGCTGTAGTTTTTTCCATCAAAGTGAATGGCATCGGGAACCGTATGCAGCAACACCTTTACCCCTTCGTCTTCCAGGACTGTCTTTAAACCATTACCGATTTCGATATCTTCTTTCGATAACAGCGTACTGCGCGCCATCACGGTAACCTCAGACCCCAGGTGGCGGAACGCCTGGGCCAGCTCCAGCGCAACGACCGAACCACCGAGTACCACCAGATGCTGTGGGATTTTTTCGGCGAGCAATGCTTCTGTTGATGTCCAGTAGGGTGTGTCTATCAGCCCCCTGATATCAGGAATTTTTGGACGCGCACCGACAGCGAGCAATATCCGATCGGCACTGATCTCTTGCTCAGTACCCTCTCCCGACACGATTAACGTACCGGCATCTTTGAACCGTGCCGAGCCTCGTACCAGGGTGATGCCAGGATTGCTTTCCAGGATGCTTTCGTATTTAGCATGGCGTAATTTTTCCACCCATCGTTGTTGTTGCTGGACCATCGCCCTGCGATCGATGACAGGTCTGTTGACAGCGATACCTTCAAAATGATGCCGCTGTTGAATATTGGCGATATGTGCTCCACGGATCATGATCTTTGAGGGTACACAGCCGATGTTCACACAGGTACCACCGATGATATCTGCCGCTTCGATGATGGTGACGCGCGCACCCTGCTCGACCGCTTTTATAGCCGCCGCAAAAGCGCCAGAACCGGTGCCAACGATTGCGATATGCAAGCCACTGCCATCGATAATAGCCGCGCCATAACCGCTGGATTCAACCGCTTTCAATAACTGGCTGACCTCGACTCCGGCTCTGCTTTCAACTTCGGCGATGCCGGTATCATAGGAGACCGAAGCATTAACACCGGTGACCATATTCAGTGCTTCCTGTACCCTTTTCGCACAGTGGTCACAGGTCATACCGGTAATTTTTATCTCAACTCTATTCATTCTCTCTTACTCCTTATGGACCGGGGAGTCAGACCGCACAGGCATCATCACAGCGTTTATTGGCGGGATAAACAAGGTCTACCAGCGACACGACAACCATCAGCCCGAGAGCAGAATAAGTAACATAACTGCTCCAGCCGTACTGGAACCAGGGATAGAGAGACAGTAATAACAGCACAGGACCCAGCACACCCAATACACTGCGCAACCACTGTTTATGACTGAACCAGCCCAACGCATTGATCACCAGTGCCACCCAGGCAAATAAAGGCAATAATGTGTTCACGAACATGCCTTCCCACTGGCTGAGAAAACCCATGCCCAATGCGCCTCCCAGACTGGCGATAGCAGGAAAACACATCGCACATCCCATGGCTGAAACCACGGCCCCCAGTGAACCCACTTTGTCAAAAACACGCATCATTCTCATCATCTCGTACCATTCGTCATTCGATGTTAATAAGTATAAACTCTGTACTCAGGTACGGAGTCAAGAGAGTATTAGATGATGAATATCACAACGAAAGAACAGCCCGTACTGACTATTGGTCAGTTGGCTAAAGCGGTCGGTATAAACGTGGAAACCGTCCGTTATTATCAACGCATCGGCTTGATCGAAAAACCTGCAACGCCACTACGTGGATACCGTAAATATTCATACAGGACCGCAGAGAACATCCGGTTCATCAAACGTGCGCAACGCCTCGGTTTCAGTTTGCAGGAGATCGCTGAACTGATGCAGATCGGTGACGGGCATTGTCAGGATGTCAGGGTTCGAGCCGAGAAAAAGCGCGACAGGATAGATGACCAGATCCGGGATCTACAGAGTCTACGTGACACCCTCGACCGATTGATCTGTGAGTGCAGGACAGGCAGCGATGAGCATCACTGCCCTATCGTCGAAACCTTACTGGAACAGGACGGAGTATCTAACTACGGAGAAGTTGCGAGCACAGGAGGAACCTGAACCCGTAGACTCAGATTTTTTTATCCAGCTCGATAGAACCACTGACGCGCACGCTCAGGGTTTTATCTCCCGCAGAAAATTCAGGTGCTACCTTTGCTTCGGACATCACGCTCATGCTCCTGCTCTGATAGCGCGGTGAACTCCCACTGGTCGACACATGGATGTTGACTATCTTATAGTCGCCATATCGCAGCGTATTCGCTATCTGTGAAGCACGTTCGGTAAAAGCAGCCAGGGCCTTATCGATCAGAATTTTTGTCTGTGATTCCCTTTTACTTTGCGAGACATCAAATGATATCCCGTTCAGCTTGAGCTGGCCCTGAAGATCACCCAGTACTTCACTCATCAACGGCATATCTTTTGATTCCAGTTTTATCGACTGACGTACCCGCCATGAGATGATCTGGTTTTTATTATAGACGGGAGAAGTCGTGTAGTTTTCTGTTTCGACTTCGATGCTCCTGTACTGTTTTAATCTTTCCAGTGCCCAGTTTATTTTTCTGTTGACTTCATTGCTCAGAGCCGCTGCACTGGAGCCTTCCTCCTGAACATACATCGAAGCTATCATAGTATCGTTATCGACATCAGCCGAAGATGATACTTCCAGGCTTACCTGGTTATAAGTCTTCGCTGCTTCATGTGCGTAGACATCTGCCAGCATGAAACATGAGAGGATCAGGAAGTAGATAATTTGTCGTTTCATTTGTGCCTCCTAAATACCGTGGCTTCCAGATACCGGTTTTGAATAACTACAACTGACTCGCAATCTTATTGTTTTTTTCCTGCATGGCGACATCGTTACGCTGATCTGACAACCGTTCGAAGTAGGCATCATCGATATCCTGAGTGACATATTCACCATTGAAACAGGAACTGTCGAATATTTTCACCTCTTCATTACCCTTCTGCACGGCAGCGATCAGGTCGTCCAGATCCTGATAGACCAGCCAGTCTGCCCCGATGATCTCACATATCTCTTCGATGCTACGGTTATGCGCAACAAATTCAGCATGGGATGCCATGTCGATACCATAGACATTCGGGAATCTGACCGGTGGTGCTGCCGAGGCCATATAGACTTTATTCGCTCCAGCTTCGCGCGCCATCTGTACGATCTGTTTAGAGGTGGTACCGCGAACGATAGAATCATCGACCAGCAATACGTTCTTACCGGCGAACTCCAGTTCGATAGGGTTCAGTTTCTGGCGGACCGATTTCTTGCGTTCTTTCTGTCCAGGCATGATAAAAGTTCGACCGATGTATCGATTTTTTATGAAGCCTTCGCGGTACTTCACATTCAGGTGGTAAGCCACTTCCAGCGCGGTACTGCGACTGGTATCCGGAATAGGAATAACGACATCGATATCGTGATCAGGTTTTTCCCGTAATATCTTCTGTACCAGCTTCTGCCCCATACGCAACCGTGACTTGTAGACCGAGATGCCATCGATAATAGAATCCGGGCGTGCAAAATAAACGTATTCGAAGATACAGGGAGAGAGTTTTGCCTTTTCGGCACATTGCTTGTAGAACAGTTCACCCTGTTCACTGATGAAAAGAGCTTCACCCGGTTCGACATCTCTCACCAGATCGAAACCCTGTGCCTGCAGCGCGACGCTCTCTGAAGCAACCATATAGTCCGTACCCAGCTCGGTCTCACGGATGCCGTAACATAATGGGCGTATACCATTCGGGTCTCGTATCGCCAGTATACCTTTACCTACGACCATCGCTACGACAGCATAACCACCACGGCAACGCCGGTGGATAGCCGATACCGCGGTAAAGATATCTTCACGATCAAAAACAGGCTTGGCGTTTAGTTGCAGCTCATGCGCCAGGATATTGAGCAGAGCCTCGGTGTCGGAGTCTGTATTCAGATGTCGCAGATCTGACAGAAAAAGCTGTTCCTTGAGCTCATCGGCATTGGTCAAGTTTCCATTATGTGCCAGAGCGATACCGTAGGGTGAATTAACATAGAGTGGCTGCGCTTCGGCGGATGACGATGTACCTGCCGTCGGGTAGCGAGCATGAGCGATGCCCATCTTTCCGAGCAATCCTTCCATGTGTTTTTTATAAAACACATCACGCACCAGACCATTACCTTTTCTCATATAGAAACGGCCATTCTCACAGGTCGTTATTCCTGCAGCATCCTGTCCTCGATGTTGCATGACAGACAGTGATTCGTACAGATCCAGGTTCACTGCGCTATGCGCAACAATTCCGGCTATCCCACACATATGAGGTCTCTCCCTGGTTATTAACCAGAATATTTGATCAGACTACTGACCTGTTGTCGCCGGTTGATAAGCAGAGCTCAAATCATCAGGTACATATTCCTGAACGACCATCGCTGTATTTTCAAACCACGGTAATAATGTCGATGTCTTCCACCATTCCATATCGGGCAGTGGTGTCATGCCACCGATGACGACAAAAACGATGATGATCAAACCACCACGTAATGCGCCAAAAACGACACCAAAGATACGATCGGCACTCGATAGACCGGTTTTTTTCACTATCTGGGATACCAGCATATTGATGATGGCACCGACCATCAATGTCAGTATGAACAACACACCAAAACCGACCGCCTGGCGCACGGCTTCTGACTCGATATTGCCGGGCAAGGCATCCGCCAACTGAGGAGCAAAGGTAGCTGCTAACCAGATGGCTATAATCCAGGTTGCCAGTGAGATAGCTTCTTTGACAAATCCGCGTATCAGGCTGAATAGAGCAGAAAGGAAAATTACAAATATAACGACTACGTCTACGACTGTCATAGGGATCACATGTGTTTTTCTAAAGGGGTATTATACGCTTTTGTTCGCCATGTGAAAATGCGGCGACACTCGTGCTGGTCCTGTCTCACTAAGGGTAGTTGACGACATAGGCATCAATCTTGTCGGTCTTTTTGAGCTCTTTTTTCATTTTATCGAGAACCTTACGCTCGAGCTCCGGGCCGATCCTCACTTTGTAACTGCTCTCACCCTTCACTTTGCCCTTATATATGAAAGTGGAAAAACCTTTTTTCCTGTACTCATCACGCATCTTTAGCGCACTCTCATTACTGGTAAACGTGCCTATCTGCAGTGCAAAGGATCTGATCGGCTTCTCGTGTCGTTTTTTCGGGTCGGCCTGACGCATCTCTGCCTGTTCAGACTTAATCTGCTCCATCGGCGTAGGGATGGGCACTAATCTTTTTCTCGACAGCGGTGGAAACTCGGGCTTCTCCTTGATATCAATATCCTGAATCTGCCTGGACCTATAACCAGAGCCATCGAGCAGAGCAGGTATAAATATGACACCTAATGTAACCAGGACAATGGCACCAACGATACGTTGTTGTAGGGGAGCTTCCATCAAACTATAGACTTCACGTCAATATCATTCATATCAGAAAAAAACTGCATCGCTTCCGCAGCTGTGTAGAACGAACCAAAAATAATAATACGGTCATCTTCATCAACCATCGATAGCACTTTTTTACAGGCAGCGGTTACCGAATCTGCCTGCAGTGCTTTCGCTGATGACATTTTACACTGATTTGCTTCATTTGTTTCCTTAATCCCGTTATCAGAAACCAGAATATCCGGCAGTCTTGCTGATAGATCGTTCACTGATAGACCGCGTGGTATCGACTCCAGCCCTGCGAAACACCAGCGATCGATCTGCGGCGATACACCCTCGACAACCCCTTCGATGTCCTTGTCCGACAGCATCGCCAGTATGGTCCAGGTTTTTACCCCGTCTATATGAGTGGATGCCAGCTGTGAGACTAATGCCTGCGCGGCCTGGAGGTTATGCGCCACATCGACATAGACCTTCGGTGTGGTATGAATTTTCTGAAAACGTGCTGGAAGTTTTATCTCTTTCAAGCCCGCGATGATGGCCTGATCAAATTGTTCCACCGTCTGATCTGCAGCCAGCAGCCCTTTTATCTGAAGGGTCTGCAATGCAACGATAGCAGCAGCCGCATTAAAATATTGAAACCGTCCCTCCAGTGATGGTGCGGCAATACTCGGTATATCAGCAAAAGGACTACGCAGGCCCCAGTCTCCGTCCGCTCTGACATCGGCTTCGTAAGCCTCACCCAGTCGCATAAACTCACAATGTAATTTTTCAGCCTGTTCGAGCACACTGATGGGTGCATCTCTGTCACCACAGATCACCGGCTGCCCACTACGAAAGATACCGGCTTTTTCATAGCCGATGGCACCTCTGTTATCTCCTAACCAGTCGACATGATCTATCGCTATCGAAGTCAGGATACTGACATCTGCATCCATGATATTAACCGCATCCAGTCGCCCACCCAGCCCTACCTCAAGTATGATCAGATCAGATCGTTGTTTAAAAAAAAGTTCGATCGCAGCGAGCGTACCAAATTCAAAATAAGTCAGTGGATACTCTCCACGTGCCTGATCCACATGTTCGAATGCCTGACACAGTGCGTCATCAGTCACTGGTTCTGAATTAATTTTGATCCGTTCGTTATAACGAAAAATATGGGGTGAGGTGTAACTGCATACATTCAGCCCCGCCGATATCGCCATGGCTTCGAGCATCGCTACGACGGAACCTTTACCATTGGTTCCGGCGACGGTTATCAGGGGGCAATCAAAGGAAGAAGCGTGACCGGCTCGTCTCGATACCTCAGAGACCCGTTCGAGACCTAATTCGATCTCAGCAGGATTCAGGCTCTCCTGCCAGTTGAGCCAGTCATTGAGGTTATTAAATCGCATGGGTAAAACGGAAGCTTACCGTATCTGAAAGTATCTATATTGCCCGTCGTGTTCCCAGACAGTAACAGACGTTAAAAAACTGTTTTTAACCACAGAGGCACGGCGACGCAGAGTCCATGTTGTCAACGGCACCTGCGATGCGGTTAATCGCTTTTAATTTCAAAGACCAGCAAGGCCGATTGAGGGTGATCTAACCCGTCTGCGTCGCCGGTTTATTCGATAACATCAATACCAGGCTGGCGATACGATCGCGCAGGTCACGACGATCTACCACCATATCGATCGCACCGTGTTCCAGCAGGAACTCACTACGCTGAAAACCTTCCGGTAACTTTTCATGAACGGTCTGTTCGATCACGCGGGGACCGGCAAAACCGATAAGTGCTTTAGGCTCGGCGATGTGCACATCACCCAACATCGCAAAACTGGCGGAGACACCCCCCATCGTCGGATCAGTCAATACCGAGACATAAGGGATCTTGTTCTTGGCCAGTTTCGCTAACACTGCACTGGTCTTGGCCATCTGCATCAATGAGAACAGGGCTTCCTGCATACGCGCACCGCCCGAAGCAGAAAAACAGATAAAAGGAATCTTCTCTTCCAGTGCCGTAGTCGCCGCCTGCAGAAAACGTTCACCGACGACGGATCCCATCGACCCTCCCATAAAACGAAAATCAAACGCAGCCGCAACCACGGGCACACCTTTGACCTTTCCTTTATAGACGATCAGGGCATCTTTTTCGCCGGTGTTCTTCTGTGCCTGCAATAACCTGTCTTTGTATTTTTTGCTGTCTTTGAATTTGTATTTATCAAACGGGATCAGACTGGCTCCGATCTCTTCTGTCGTCGATTCATCTAAAAACATCTCCAGGCGTTTGCGACCAAAGACACGCATGTGATGATTACACTTGGGGCAGACCTCCAGGTTACGTTCCAGCTCTGCGCGATACAGGACCGCATTACAGGACGTACATTTAGTCCACAGACCTTCAGGCACACCACGTTTGGTGCTGCTATCGGTCCGTATGCTCGTCGGCATTAATTTTTCAAACCAGCTTAAAGTCATCTATCCGTACTCATGAGGTTATATATGTTTATTCTTACGCACATTAAAGGCTATCTAACGCAAGGCGCATCAATGACAGTATATCACTGATTTCTTTGATGATTATAGTTCTTTCTGGTTCCGTTTTCCCGTCGTTTAAGGTCATCTTCTTGACGATGGCACTACCGACTACCACCGCATCGGAGCAGGAAGCCACTTTCGCGGCTGATCCAGCATCGCTGATGCCAAATCCTACCCCGATAGGTAATTCGATATGCTGCCTGATCTCGACCACTTTTTCCTCTACGCTGGACACATCCAGAGAGGCTGCACCGGTCACCCCTTTGAGAGAAACGTAATAAACAAAACCACTGGCGACATCAGCCAGTTTTTTTATACGTTCGGTGGTGCTGGTCGGTGCCAGCAAAAAGATGGGATCCAGACCCTGTGATTTTAATGCCGGTACATATTCTCCGGCTTCGACCGGTGGCATATCGACAGTTATCACACCATCGACACCACTGGCCGCTGCGCGCTCAGCGAAGCGCTGATAACCCATCACTTCTATCGGGTTGAGGTAACCCATCACGATGATGGGCGTGCTATCGTCGGTCTGACGAAAGGTCTCAACCAGTGCAAACACATCGCTCAGACTGGTATCGTGCTGCAAAGAGCGTTCGGCGGCTAGCTGGATAACCGGACCATCGGCCATCGGGTCTGAAAAAGGGGCGCCCAGCTCGATGATATCCGCACCGGCTTCGACCATGGCATGCATCAGTGGCAGGGTGATTTCAGGGGTGGGGTCAGAAGCCATGACGTAAGGGATTAATGCCTTACGTGAGCGCTGTTTTAATGCTGCAAAGCAACTTGCTAAACGACTCACAATTCTATCCCTTCGATTTTGGCGATGGTATTGATGTCTTTATCTCCTCGACCGGACAGGTTAACGATGATGCGCTGCTCGGGCTCCATGGTCGCAGCCAGCTTCATGCCATAGGCGACCGCATGACTGGACTCCAGCGCAGGGATGATACCTTCGACACGCGTCAATGTATGGAACGCAGCAAGTGCCTCATCATCGGTAGCGGCATCATAGTTGACACGACCGATGTCTTTTAACCAGGCATGTTCAGGGCCGACACCGGGATAATCCAGCCCGGCAGAAACAGAATGTGTCTCGATGATCTGCCCGTTTTTATCTTCCATCAGGTAGGTACGGTTACCATGTAACACGCCAGGGCTGCCGGCACATAACGGCGCTGCATGTTTGCCACTGTCTACGCCCAGACCACCGCCTTCCACACCGTACATCGCCACGGAACGGTCTTCCAGGAAGGGATGGAATAAACCGATCGCGTTGGAGCCACCACCGATACAGGCGACCAGTGCATCGGGCAGACAACCGCACTGGGTCTGCATCTGCTGTTTTGCTTCACGACCGATGATGGCCTGAAAATCACGGACCATGGCAGGATAAGGGTGTGGGCCGGCGACCGTACCGATGATATAAAAGGTATCATCGACATTGGTTACCCAGTCACGCATGGCCTCGTTGAGTGCGTCTTTCAGGGTTTTTGAGCCGGACTCGACTGCGACGACCTTTGCACCCAGTAATTTCATGCGATAAACATTCGGTGCCTGGCGAACGATATCTTCGGCCCCCATATACACCACACATTCCATACCGAAACGCGCCGCCACCGTTGCTGATGCCACACCATGCTGGCCCGCACCGGTCTCTGCGATGATACGTTTCTTACCCATCATCTTCGCCAGCAGTCCCTGACCGATGGTGTTGTTTATCTTGTGTGCACCGGTGTGATTAAGGTCTTCACGTTTAAGAAAAATCTGTGCACCGCCGACTTTCTCCGTCAGTCGTTCGGCAAAATATAAAGGACTGGGGCGACCGACATATTGTGCCAGATCGGCATCGAACTGCGCCTGAAAATCGGCATCGGTGCTGATTTTTTCGTAGGCATCACGTAACTCATCCAGTGCCTGCATCAATGTTTCGGAAGCGAAGATGCCACCGTAGATACCGAAGTGGCCGTGCTCATCGGGCATCGAAGTGTAATCGATATCGCCTAAATTTTTATCTGACTGTGTCATAACTCTATTCAATATGTCATTCTTTAAAATCGCATTCATCATGTGGTGCATGAGAATGTGGGGTAATGCTACAAACCCGTCGGGCGCTTTGCTCTAGTTGTTTGCAACACAATTTGCCTGAGCTAAACCTTTATCGCGGAATACATTCCGCTCCTACAGGTAGTGGCGTGGTTGAGGTGCCTTATGGTTCTGCTGAAGCCACCTGTTGCATAAATTCGACTATTTTATCTTTATCTTTTATGCCTGGTGCGCGTTCTACGCCACTGCTGACATCCACCGCAAAAGGTCGAACGATCTCGATAGCCTGTTTCACGTTCTTAGCCGTTAATCCACCTGCGAGGATGACCGGCTTTTTTATAGCACCGATAGCCGACCAGTCAAAACTCTCTCCTGTACCACCGGCTTCACCCGGTGCATGACCATCGAGTAGCAGGGCTTTTGCTGACCGGTATTTTTTTTCGCTGGCGATCAGGTAACCGGCATCACAATGCGCGGCCTTCATACCCAGTGCTTTTATATACGGCCGGTTAAACTGTTCACAAAATGCTGCCGGCTCACTGCCATGGAACTGGATGAGGTCGATCTCAACCGCGTCTATTATCGACAGGATCGTCGGCTCATCAGCATCTTTAAATAATGCAACGCGGCTGACGAATGCGGGTATCGACTGAGTTATCGCTTCTGCCTGTCCGTCGCTCACGAAACGCGGGCTTTTCTCGTAAAAAACCAGACCGATCGCATCCACACCCGCTTCGACCGCAAGCCGGGCATCTTCACTCCGGGTGATGCCGCAGATTTTAACACGTGTACGCATAAATGATTACAAGCCTCAAAAATTAGACGATTTAACGACGACCATCAGAAGATATCCGGCAACCAGCCACTGTCAGGTAAGCCGTATTCTACCGGGTATTCTACATTAACCAGATACAGACCGGCGGCCGATGCAGTCATGCCAGCACATTTTCTGTCCTGCCCCTGCAATACTGTCTGTATCCAGCCGGCTTCCTGTTCGCCGCGGCCGACCACCATCAGACTGCCCATGATATTTCTTACCATATGATGCAGAAAAGCATTGGCCCTGATATCCAGTATGATGTAATCACCCACACGTTTGACACTGATAGCCTGCATCTCCCGTATCGCATGTTTAGCCTGACATTGTGAAGCCCGAAAAGCCGAAAAATCATGCTCACCCATCAGGTACTGTGCCGCTTCATGCATTACCGTCTGGTCGAGACGTTCGAACGACCAGGCGACATTGTGCTGAAAGATCGCTGGCCTGACTCTTCGGTTAAATAATATATAGCGGTAGCTGCGTGAGACTGCGCTGAAGCGGGCACTGAATGTATCACTCACTTCGCGTACCCAGTGGATCGAAATATCTCGCGGTAAGTTGGTATTGCCGCCTAACATCCAGGCTTTTAATTCCCGTTGTACTGCTGTATCAAAATGCACCACCTGTCCGGTAGCATGCACACCGGTATCAGTACGCCCGGCGCAGGTTAACCGCACCGTTTCATCAGCCACCTTCGATAGTGCTTTTTCCAGTTCGTGCTGCACGGTCCGCGTGCCTTCTGACTGCATCTGGTAACCACAGAAGTGGCTTCCATTGTATTCGATGCCAAGAGCGATTCTTTGTTTACTCATGTGTATTTCTTTACGACCACTGCCAGTTCAAGTTTAAACTAATACATTTAAGCTGAAATTGATTTCAGCAATAAAAAACGCCAGTCTGATCGCAGACTGGCGCCATGTATTCTACCTCTATTCAGAGCGGTCTAGCCCAGTTTTGACATCAGTTCACTGGCTTCCTGTTTTTGCTCATCACTGCCTTCGGCCAGCACCTCTTCAAGTATGCCCCGGGTTCCTTCATGGTCACCCATATCCAGATAGGCACGAGCCAGATCCAGCTTGGTACTGATCTCATCGACATCATCCAGGCTCGAAAGGTCAAAATCATCTTCGTCTTCATCATCAACATCGCCCAATTCTATCTCAGGCTCACTTTCGGGTTCACTGATCTCTTCGGCGACGACCGTATCATCACTCACTCCGATATCCAGTGCTTCTGCTTCTTCAGTCAGATCAAGTACAACTTCCTCTTCTACTTCGTCACCCGCAGCTGCCTCAGCAGAATCTTCGATTTCATCCAGCCCAAAGTCAAGATCGATCTCTGTATCGCCACCTTCTGCCACTTCGTCATCCAGGCCGATATCCAGATCACTCAGATCTATCTCTTCACTCGCACTTTCGACGACCTCTTCTTCGATATCGATATCCAGCTCTGAGGCATCGATATCCAGCGAGAATTCATCTTCATCGTTATCACTTTCTTCTTCCGCCTCTGTTTCACTCAGATCAAATTCGAGATCGCCCGTACCCGCAGCCACGGTATCATCTATTTCAGGCAACTCTTCCGGCAGTTCATCGAGTGATTCATTATCCAGCCCCAGGTCAGCTAACGTGTTGCTGTCTTCATCGTCGTCGCCACCCAGATCAAAATCCATTTCCGGGGTTTCCGACGAGAGAACGCCGATGCCAGATACCACCTCACCGATCATGCTGCCCTGGAACATCGGGTTATCTGCACACAGATCCTGCCCCATTGCCGCTACTTTTTTCCAGGCAGAAGAATTCTCTTCGACCCGTGATTTAAGATCTGTCGCTGTTTTCACAAAAGCATCCGGATCTTTGCTGGCATAATGTGTCTCTGCCAGTTTTACTCGATAATCTTCTCTGTCAGGGTTATCTTCGATGGCCTGTGCCAGCAGCTCTTCGGCCTGTTGGTAGATGCCATATGCCAGATAGACGTCTGCTTCAGCAATCACATCATCACGTGCCTCATCATCCTCGACAGCACTTTCATCAGGCTCTGTTATTACCGTGTCATCCACGGAGTCCAGGATCATCGTCGAGTCAGAGTCAAATTCATCGGTAGCTTCGTCTGAGCCAGCTTCGGCCTGTACATCTCCAGCCGTTTCTTCGGCTATATCGTCAGCCAGGCTTTCCAGATCATCGAAGCCATTGACGACCTCAGAAGTTTCAGCTTCGGCTGATGCTTTACGACGTTTGAAAATCAGAGCGATCAATGCCGTGATCAATAAGAGACCACCGCCTGCCGCCGCAAGCATCATCGGATTATTTAATAGTTTACTCAGCAGATCCGTCGGTCCATTATCCACGAGTTGAGGTTGTACCGGAGTCACCGGTGCTTCAGGTGCTTCCTGTACCGGCATCTCTGTGTCGGCTTCGCCACCGGTTTCATCGACGAATACTGCTGCTTCCGTGCCATCTTCAGCCTCACCTTCTTCAGCGATCACTTCATCCTTCATCGCCTCAGCAAGGACTTCTTCATCCGTCATACCCGCGTAAATATCTTCTTCTGCAGCAGCGGAATCTGATCCTTCTTCTACCACCACCTCTTCGGTATCACTCACGACCTCATCGACTGGCATTTCTTCTGCCGGCTCTTCTGTCGACATTCCAGGCATCTGTGTCGGCGATTGCATTTCTGCTAACTCAGTATCTTCTATCGATAACATACCCTTCATCTTATCGACATGTTTCTGCAGGGTATCGACACGCTGTTGCAGTGCTTCTTTTTCGACAAGACCGGTTTCAACTTTTTCTCTGGCCAGTGCCAGTTCCGCGCGAAGCTCCTTAGCACTCATCTGTGTCGGATCTTTTCCGCTCATGGTCGAGCTACCGGAACCCGCGCTGACGATTTCCAGATAGGCATCGTCCTGAGCTGTTGCTGAACCACCCTCTGTGGCCATGCCATCATCCGCCATGCCGTCTGCTTCCATCGCAGAAACCGGCTGACTGCCCGACTGCGCCTGCTGATACTGCCGCCAGAGTGCAGATTGTTCACGGACCAGTGCCAGTGCTTCCTGCTGGCTTATCGAGGCTATCTGGTCGTAGTCGGGCACACGTAATATGTAACCACGTTTGAGACCATTAATATTTTCATTGATGAAAGATTCTGGATTCGCGCGTAACATGGCGACCATCATCTGTGGCACTGTGATACTTTGATCAGGACGCATGGCATCCGCCAGGCTCCACGCTGTATCACCCGCTTTAATCTTGTAACTACCCGTCGGCTGATTGATCGATGTCTGTTGCTGCAGTACCGGAGCGGGTATCCAGGTCGATTGCGGTTGAGGTACGACCTGAGCCGGTGCCTGATTCTGCCCGGTGGGTGCTATCGATGCAGACGATGCAGGTCTGGCAGATGCCGACATACCGGGCGTAACGACCGGTACTACATTCGTGCTGCCTTCGGATGTGGGACGAAACCCGGCATTACTGGACGCACCTCCCTGAGCGGCAGCAGGTGCGGCACTGGCAGGTTGTGTCATAAACACCGGAGGATCGAGTAATATGGTGTATTCTCGTAACAGGTGACCGTTGGGCCAGTCGATCTCGATCAGAAAATTTAAAAACGGTTCACGGATAGGGCTACTCGAAGTAACTTTGATGTGGGGAACACCATCGACGATGACAGACTTAAAGCGCAGATCATTGAGCAGATAGGGACGATCCAGACCTGCGCGAGTAAATTGTTTACGCGATGCCAGTTTGATGATTATCGTTTCTGAATCTTCGGGTGCTGCAGACAATAATTCGATATCTGCATTTAATTTTTGATTAAGTGCCGAATTAACTTCGATTTCACCCAGACCCAGGGTGAACCCTGCATTAGGTATTAATAATGCCGCGGCGATGACGGCTCCAAGCAATTTACGCGAAGGTAATTTACGAGATGGTAATTTACGCACTGGTGAGTCCCCTTTTCATCCTGTTACCACCTGTTTATATGTTTCTAAGCAGAACATCTCAAACAAGCATTAACCCAGATTTATTCTTATTTTTTAAATAGTTACACAGGATAAGCAATCATTCAACGGCATGCTTCTGTGTCCGGAATACCGTCCAGTCAGACAACACTCACGAACAAAACCTGATGCAATAACACCCTGCAGTAACTATTATTAATAACATACTTTAAGTATGCAGATATAACTATAGGTTATAAATACTGTTTTATCAAAATCTCAGCAATTTGTACGCTATTTAATGCCGCCCCTTTTCGTACGTTATCGGAAACCACCCACATATCCAGTCCACGCTCGCACGATATATCTTCACGTATTCGCCCGACATAGGTCGCATCATTATTTGCACCTTCCGTTACCGCTGTCGGATACCCACCATCTGCACGCTCATCCAGCACCTGAACCCCTGCCGCATCAGATAACAATTCAGTGGCTTTCTCCGCGCTTATTTTTTCTTTCGTCTCGATATGTACCGCTTCAGAATGACCATAAAAAACCGGAACACGAACCGCCGTAGGGTTCACCATAATAGAGTCGTCTTCAAAAATCTTACGGGTCTCCCACACCATCTTCATCTCTTCTTTGGTGTATCCGTTATCCATAAACACATCGATCTGAGGTAATACATTAAAAGCGATCTGCTTTGGATAGACCTTGCTCTCCAGCGGTTTAGCATTCAGCAGTCTGGCAGTCTGGCCAGCAAGTTCTTCGATCGCCTCCTTGCCGGTACCCGATACTGCCTGATAAGTAGCAACATTGATACGCTCTATTCCCACCGCATCATAGATAGGTTTTAATGCGACCAGCATCTGAATCGTCGAGCAATTCGGGTTTGCGATGATGCCTCGGTTTTTATGATCGGCGATAGCATGTGGATTGACTTCCGGAACCACCAACGGGATATCATCATCATAACGGTACTGCGATGTATTATCGATAACCACACAGCCCGCGGCTGCAGCGATAGGTGCATATTTTTCAGAGAGTGAGGCTCCGGCTGAAAATAGACCTATCTGTACTTTAGAAAAATTAAATTCACCCAGATCCTG
The DNA here is from genome assembly GCA_011321985.1 of Gammaproteobacteria bacterium. Classification (GTDB taxonomy): domain Bacteria; phylum Pseudomonadota; class Gammaproteobacteria; order SZUA-229; family SZUA-229. The sequence continues at coordinate 16,859 of DROB01000131.1, forward strand.
CACCACCAGAGTTTTGTCACCAAACTCGACACGTTTACCGACAGAGCGGCTGCTAGCTAATGCATAGACCTCTCCCACCGGGAACTTACGCTCGGCAAGGATAGATAACATGGTTTCACCCACCGCACCGGTGGCACCGACTACGGCTACATCGTATGTTTTACTCATAAACTTTCACTTCACTAAAAAATTAAATATTTAAAAACTGACTCATTACTGGGAAGCATGAAACCAATACTCAGTGTTCAAGATTGTCTGTAGCATGGATGCTACAGCCAAGCCTACATGGATGTATCTACGGCGTATCTTGAACACTGAGTAGGTTTCATGCGCATTGCTAATAAACTTTTTCTCGCTACCACGCTAACCCGAGCATCACTCAGGAACGAAGTGCTTTTAAAGCTCAGCTAAAACCGCTTCACCCATCTCAATCGTACCGACTTCCTTACAGCCTTCCGCCATGATATCCGGTGTACGTAATCCTTTATCCAGAACGCGACCCACGGCTACATCGATCTCATCAGCCAGTTCGGCATGATCGAGACTGTAACGTAACATCATGGCGACGGATAAGATGGTCGCCAGTGGATTGGCAACACCTTTGCCGGCAATATCCGGTGCGGAACCATGGATCGGCTCATACATGCCTTTCGAATCAGCATCCAGCGAAGCGGAAGGTAGCATACCGATGGAACCGGTTAACATCGCTGCACAATCCGACAGGATATCGCCGAACATATTTTTAGTTACCATCACATCAAACTGTTTGGGCCATTTCACTAACTGCATAGCGGCATTATCGACATACATATGACTGAGTTCCACTTCGGGATAATCCTTGCCTGCATTAATGACCACTTCACGCCATAGCTCCGATACTTCCAGCACGTTGGCTTTGTCGACCGAACACAGGCGTTTGTCACGTTTCATGGCGATATCGAAAGCAACACGACTGATACGGTCAACTTCACCTTCCTTATAGACCAGCGTATTGAACCCCTTGCGTTCACCCGAAGCATCAGTCTCTATGCCACGCGGCTGACCGAAATAGATGCCACCAGTCAATTCGCGAACGATCATGATATCAAGACCGGCGACGATCTCCGGCTTTAGAGAAGAGGCATCGGCCAGTTGCGGATACAAAATAGCCGGGCGCAGATTAGCGAACAGGTCCAGTTCTGCACGCAAGCCTAGCAAGCCCTTTTCAGGACGCAGTTCACGTGCCAGGCTATCATATTCAGGTCCACCGATAGCACCAAACAAAATCGCATCCGATGCTTTAGCCAGTGCCAGTGTCTCATCCGGCAGAGGTTTACCTGCCGCATCATAACCGGCACCACCGACAGGTGCTTCATCCATCTCCACATCGAGGCGACCGCTGCGCTTATAGTGCTGCAGGATCTTGACTGCTTCTGCCGTGATTTCTATACCGATGCCATCACCGGGCATGACTGCTATTTTTAAACTCATATCTCTCTCATAAAAAATATAACCCTTGCCGCCAGGGTTATGAAACGGGCATGTATCGTATGCCAAATTATCATTTTACCTGTAGGAGCAGAATTTATTCCGCGATTCGCTCAGGTTAAACCTTCATCGCGGAATACATTCCACTCCTACAAATACGTTATTTCATCAGAACAACCACGGTGCTGCCTGCTTTCTTTTTTCTTCGTAAGCCTTTATCTCATCTGCATATTGCAGGGTTAACGCGATATCATCGAGCCCATTCAACATACAGTGTTTACGAAATGCATCAATTTCGAAACCTGCAATTTTCTCACCATCGATACTGACTGTTTGTTGTGCAAGATCGATCGCTACCTGTAAACCGGTAGTTGCCTTCACCCGCTGGAACAGATCATCGATAACATCCGTCTCCAGCACGATCGGTAACAGGCCATTTTTGAAACTGTTATTAAAAAAGATATCGGCAAAACTTGGTGCGATGACCGCCCGAAAACCAAAGTCATCCAGTGCCCATACCGCATGTTCACGTGACGATCCACAACCGAAATTCTCACGTGCCAGCAGGATGGTTGCTCTATCATAAGGTGATTGATTTAAAATAAAATCAGGATTCACCTTACGCGTCGCGTTATCGATCTCCGGCCCACCTGCATCAAGATAACGCCAGTCATCGAAGGCATTGGGGCCAAAACCTGAACGTTTGATCGACTTTAAAAACTGTTTGGGAATAATCGCATCGGTATCGACATTTGGCCGATCTAACGGTGCGACGATTCCAGTGTGTTGAGTAAATGCCTGCATAGTTCTATTTCCGAATATCGTCTTCTGCTTTATTGCTCGCTTTGCTTATCGCGGCGGGCACTTCTTTAAGTCCCTCGATTGCATTCTGCGTCCCTTGCTGCACCGCATCACCGGTTTCCTTTACACCTTCTTTGACATTACACGCGGTGAGCAGCCCTGTTATTAAAGCCAGCAATATAATACGTTTCATATGATCGCCTGTTTATTTCTGTACTGTTATTAAATCGTTGAGAATCGGCCATTGATCGCAGCTGAAGCCGCCATCGCCGGGCTGACCAGATGGGTGCGACCGCCCTGACCCTGACGGCCCTCAAAATTTCGATTTGATGTCGAAGCACAACGTTCACCCGGTTCGAGGCGATCGGCATTCATCGCGAGACACATGGAGCAACCCGGTTCACGCCATTCGAATCCTGCCTCGATAAAAATTTTATCCAGTCCTTCTTCTTCAGCCTGTTTTTTCACCAGACCAGAACCCGGTACTACCATCGCCAGTTTGATATTTCCTGCAACTCTGCCGCCTTGAGCGACAGTTGCTGCTGCACGTAAATCTTCTATCCGTGAATTGGTACAGGAACCGATAAAGACTTTATCCACTTCGATCTCATTGATCGGGGTGCCGGCTTCAAGCCCCATATAAGCCAGTGCTTTGCGCATACCGTCCGCTTTCACTTTATCGCTTTCAGCATCAGGATCAGGTACCACTGAATCGATGGCTACCACCATTTCCGGTGAGGTACCCCAGGTGACCTGTGGTTTTATATCGGCCGCATTCAAACACACCACTTTATCAAAATGCGCATCGTCATCACTGTGTAACGTGGCCCAGTACGTTTCTGCTTCGGCCAGAACATCACCAGTCGGTGAATAGGGTCGCCCTTTCACATAATCTACCGTAGTCTCATCGACTGCAACCATACCTGCACGTGCACCCGCCTCGATCGCCATATTGCAGACAGTCATGCGGCCTTCGATGGACAATGCCCGAATCGCATCACCGCCA
>DROB01000132.1 GCA_011321985.1 Gammaproteobacteria bacterium
ACTCAGTCGAACCAATATAATCGGATTTCTGGCAGACTTCAAACGGACTTTCGGGATGAGCGATAATCTTCGTTTCAGGGTATTTCTGTTTGAAATTATCGATCTGCTCCGGCTGAAACATCTGATGAACCGAACAGAAGCCTTTCCACAGGATGATCTTTGCCTGCTGGATCTGTTCGATACTCAACCCGCCCTGCGGTTTATCGTAATCCCATATCACCATTTCATGTAACGGGATACCCATGGTGTAACCGGTGTTTCTACCCAGGTGCTGGTCGGGGAAAAACAGCACTTTCTGTTTCTGTTCGAAGCTCCATTCCAGCACGTGACGGGCATTGGTCGAGGTACAGACGATGCCACCGTGCTCACCACAGAAACCTTTCAGGTCAGCGGCGGAATTGATGTAGGTGACCGGCGTGATGGTTTCTTCCGCGTCCAGGATTTCTGATAATTCCTGCCAGGCACGTTCGACATTTTGCAGGTTTGCCATGTCGGCCATAGAACAACCCGCCGACAGATCGGGCAGGATGGCGACCTGCTCGGGGCGTGACAGGATATCAGCCACTTCGGCCATGAAATGCACACCGCAGAAGACGATGTAATCGGCTTTTGAGGTGGCTGCCTGACGTGATAGCTTTAGAGAGTCACCGGTGAAATCAGCGTGTTTAAAAACTTCGTCACGCTGGTAATGATGACCCAGGATGACCAGACGCTCACCTAATGCTTCACGCGCTGCCAGGATGCGCGCTTCGCAATCATCGTCATCGAGTAGAGTGTAAGGTTGTATGGCTGCGCTCATTTTTTCACTCGTCTGAGAGAAATCACGGAATAAATCCCGCACCTACAGGCTATGTTGTGGCCTCGGTTTTTTCTATTTTACGTAATTTAAGATTTAATTCACGTAATTGCTTGTTCGAAACTTCTGCCGGTGCCGAGGTTAACAGACAGGCCGCAGACTGGGTTTTTGGAAAAGCCATCACGTCGCGGATGGAGTTTGCGCCACTCATCAGCATGACCAGGCGATCCAGGCCAAAAGCCAGACCAGCATGTGGCGGACAACCGTATTTCAGCGCGGTTAACAGGAAGCCAAATTTTTCTTCTGCCTCTTCTGCTGAGATGCCCAGGATATCAAATACGGCATTCTGCACATCCATCTTATAGATACGTTCTGAACCGCCACCCAACTCGGTGCCATTCAGTACCATATCATACGCTCGTGACAGTGCGGCACCAGGGTCCGCTTTGAATGCGTCTACCGAGTCCACCGACGGTGCTGTAAACGGGTGATGCAATGCAGTCCACTCACCCTGGCTGTTTTTTTCGAACATGGGGAAATTAATCACCCATAATGGCTGCCATGCCGTATCGACCATATCCATATCGATACCGATCTTCACTCTTAACGCGCCGATAGACTCATTCACCGTGTTGACATCACCGGCACCGAAGAACAGGAGGTCACCCGAGCGGGTATCGGTTTTTTCGATGAGGGCAGTCAGCACCTCATCGGGTAAAAATTTGACGATAGGTGATTGCAGGCCTTCACGGCCGGCAGCAACATCATTAACTTTGATCCACGCCAGACCTTTGGCACCGTAACGACCGACATAATCGGTGTACTGGTCTATCTGTTTACGTGATAGTTCGGCTCCGCCCGGTACCTTTAATACCACGATGCGCCCGTCAGGGTCATTCGCCGGACCGGAAAAAACCTTGAATTCAACATCTTTCATGACATCCGCCAGATCGACCAGTTCTAACGGGATACGCAGATCCGGTTTATCCGAGCCAAAACGCAACATGGCTTCGCTGTAATCCATGCGTGGGAACGGATCGGGCAGATCAACATCGAGCACCGATTTGAACAGACCTCGGATCAGGCCCTCCATCGCTTCCATCACCGCATTCTCATCCATGAAGGTGGTTTCGACATCGATCTGGGTAAATTCGGGCTGACGGTCTGCACGCAGGTCTTCATCACGGAAACAGCGTACGATCTGATAATAACGATCCATGCCTGACATCATCAACAGTTGTTTAAATAACTGAGGTGATTGTGGCAGCGCAAAAAAACTGCCCTGATGGGTACGCGACGGCACCAGATAATCGCGCGCACCCTCAGGGGTCGCCTTGGTCAGCATCGGGGTTTCGATATCCCAGTAACCGTCCTGTTCCAGATGATTCCGGATATAACGTGTGACCTGGCTGCGCATGCGCATACGCGCCTGCATCTCATCCCGGCGCAGATCGACATAGCGGTATTGCAATCGCAGATCATCATGAACACCGGTATCATCTAACTGGAATGGCGGTGTCTCGGAAGCATTGAGCACTTCCAGCGCCAGACCGAGGATCTCGATCTGTCCCGATGTCAGATCCGGATTAGCCGTACCCTCCGGACGCAGACGGACACGACCGGTCAAACGCAGCACATATTCATTTCGCACATGCTCCGCTATCTCGAAGATCTCGGCACGGTCGGGATCGAACACCACCTGCACCAGACCTTCGCGGTCACGTAGATCAATAAAAATAACCCCGCCGTGATCCCGGCGACGGTTGACCCAGCCACAGAGAGTGACTTCCTGATCGAGTAAGGCTTCGGTTACTGCTCCGCAATAGTGACTGCGCATGTGTTAATCCAGTTGGTTAGGTGAAACAGACTGCCTGAACAGACGGTTCCAGTTAGTTAAATGATTGATTTTAACGTAAATACGGGAGAGTTATAAGTTGCAAGGGCTAAGTTTTTTACTTATATTACTGAAACAAAAATAAAGGATACGCATTGTTCAAGACACGCTACAAGTACGTCCATGTAGGCTCGACATCCGCGTCCCAGCGGCTGACGGTCTTGAACAATGCGTATCCTTTATTTCAATACAATTAGTAACTTACGACTTCTTACCCTTTTTAACTTTAGTCGAATCACCCTTGGGTTTTTTCTCCACTGGTTTCTTCGACCCTCCGGCTTTTTTCTCGGGTTTTGCATCACCGGCGACGTTCTTCTTATTGCCTGATTTGAAGTCAGTTTCATACCAGCCTCCGCCCTTCAGACGAAATGCGGCCGCAGATACCTTTTTCTGCATGCTTAATTTGCCACAGGCAGGGCATTTTTTCAGCGGTTTATCACTGATCTTCTGCAGAACTTCTTCTTCATGCCCGCATTTTGAGCATTGATATTCATAAAACGGCATAGTTAACCCAGCTAAAAACAGAGCGCGTCATTATATATGCCGAGGCATGAGCACATCAACACCCATTCGGGTTAAGCTTCGCCCATGAAATCACCGCCTGATGCAGAAGAAGCCAGCCAGAAAACCGTATTGATCACCGGCTGTTCCACCGGTATCGGTTATTGTGTTGCCAAAGGCCTGAAACAGCGTGGTTACCGGGTGATCGCGACGGCCAGACGGCAGGAAAGCGTAACACGGCTTGTCGATGAAGGGTTTGAAAGCATGCAACTGGACGTAGCCAGCAGCGATTCTATCCAACAGGCTTTTAAGCAGGTGATGAAACTTACCGACGGTAACTTGTATGCACTTTTTAATAACGGGGCTTTTGGTCTGCCCGGCGCAGTAGAAGACCTGACCCGGGATAGCCTGAGGCATCAGTTCGAAACCAACGTTTTCGGCTGGTTAGAACTCACCAATCTGGTGATACCAATCATGCGCAGGCAGGGTTATGGTCGTATCATTCAGAACAGCTCGGTGCTGGGTTTTGTCGCCATGCCTTTTCGCGGCGCATACAACGCGAGTAAGTATGCCATCGAAGGCCTGAGCGATACCTTACGGCTGGAATTGAAGGATACAAATATCTTTGTCAGCCTGATAGAACCCGGCCCTATCACCAGTCGCTTTCGTGCCAATGCCGTTATCGCCATGCAGCAACATATCGATATCGAAAACAGTGTATTTCGCGAAAAATATCTAGGGGTACTAGAACGACTGAATAAAGAAGGCCCTGCGGCTCCTTTCACACTGCCACCGGAGGCGGTATTAAAACGGGTGGTTTTTGCGCTGGAATCAAAAAAACCCAAACCACGTTATTACGTTACTTTTCCGACCTACCTGTTCGGTCTCCTGAAACGCCTGCTCAGCGCCCGGCAGATGGATGCGATACTGGGTAAAGCCGGGAATGATGGTAAGCAATAGTGCAGCATCGCGGTTTACAAACCCCTCCTGCAGGTTCACCACCACTTGTAGGAGCGGAATTTATTCCGCGAACAGAGGTTAATTAAGCGTACGAGATTAAAGACAGCTTTCGACGCAAAGAACGCGAAAAAAACACCAATAAAACCTTTTTTAGCTTTTTTCGTAGGTCGGGTTAGCGCAGCGTAACCCGACGTTTACATTCAACTTTAAAAGATTAAAAGCAATTTACCGTAGAAACGCAGATTAGGGCAGGATGCCCGTAAGTAGGGCAATGCAGGAGCAATTGCCGAGACGCAGAGAAAAACGTTTGATTTTACTTCACTGCTGTCCCGTTAACTATTGAAGGAATGAAATCCAGC
>DROB01000133.1 GCA_011321985.1 Gammaproteobacteria bacterium
CGGTATGATCCTTTCCGGGGTATTAAACATCGATGAGGCCTATGAAGCCGTATCATGGAAAACCGTATTCCTGTTAGCCAGTCTGATCCCGCTTGGTCTGGCCGTGGAAACGACAGGCACGGCAAAGTGGATAGCAGAACAAACACTCTCGGTAGTCGGTGATCAGCCTGTCTGGATTATTCAGTTCTCTGTAGCAGCACTGGCGACTTTCTTCACGCTGGTCATGTCCAATGTCGGAGCTACCGTGTTATTAGTACCACTGGCGGTCAATATCGCACTGGGGGTTGATGGCGCAGACCCTGCTATCTTTGCCCTGACGGTCGCCATTGCAACCTCTAACTCATTCCTGATCCCGACACATCAGGTTAATGCACTGATCATGGGACCTGGCGGTTACCGTGTTCCCGACTTCATGAAGGCCGGAAGCATCATGACCCTCCTGTTCCTGATAGTCTCGATGGCGGTGATGAATATCATCTACTAAAGGGCCCTCTATCCTATTAATTGATGATACCTCTGCGTGATCTGAGGCTGTAACACTACAACCATGTCAATATCGCAGCCTTGGTCCTCATGATTATGACAACAACGGCGTACTTTATTTAAGTTTTGTCGATTACTCGCCGAATAGCTAAGGGACACAAAAAAAGCTGGATATCAAACGGGAGAATCTTAGTATAATGTCGCCAGGTAAGCGATATAAGATTCAATAATAAAAACTAACAGAAAATGTGATGACAATGACCCCATTAAAAACACCTGGCCTATTCATACTGACTTTGCTCACACCCGCCATCACCCTGGCTGCATCCGAAGTTCATGAACCGGTCGACCTGACTAACAGTGGCATCGGTTTTGCCGCTATTGCTTTTTTCGTTTTCTCTTACCTGCTGGTCATGGGTGAGGAATTTATCCATCTACGAAAATCCAAACCCGTCATCATCGCCGCTGGTCTCATCTGGGGTATGATCGGCTGGTATTATACCCAGCACGGAATGCCGGAGATGGCGGAACACGCCGTTCGTCACAATTTCCTGGAGTTTTCCGAGCTGATGCTGTTCTTACTGGTCGCCATGACGTACGTTAACGCCATGGAAGAACGCCGGGTATTTGATAGTCTGCGCTCCTGGTTAGTGAGCAAGGGCTTTGGCTTTCGCACATTATTCTGGCTAACCGGTATCCTGGCTTTCTTCATCTCTCCCGTAGCAGACAACCTGACAACGGCTCTGCTCATGTGCGCTGTCGTCATGGCTGTCGGCGGTGATAACAATAAATTTGTCACTCTCTCCTGCATCAATATCGTGATCGCCGCCAATGCGGGCGGTGCCTTTTCACCTTTCGGCGACATCACCACATTGATGGTCTGGCAGAAAGGTATTATCGAATTCTGGACATTTTTTGCTTTATTTATCCCCGCGGTCGTTAACTTTACCGTGCCTGCAGCCATCATGCACTTCGCCGTTCCGAATGAAAAACCAAAGGGAGCAGATGAAGATGTCGTCATGTTACGCGGTGCCAAACGTATCATCGTTTTATTCCTGCTCACTATTACGACAGCCGTCTGTTTTCATAACTTCCTGGGTCTACCACCTGTTATCGGCATGATGACCGGTCTGGGCTACCTCAAATTTATGGGATTTTATCTGAAGAAGACACATAACAAGTGCATGTTACGTGCCGGCAGCAAAGAACATGCTGGGCAGTTGGGTGATGTCACGCCATTTGATATATTCAGCCGTATCGCACGTGCCGAGTGGGACACCCTGTTCTTCTTCTACGGCGTAGTGCTCTGTGTTGGCGGCCTGGGTTTCATCGGTTACCTGACGATGATATCCGAGATCATGTATCAGGACTGGGGACCGACCACAGCAAATATTACCGTGGGCGCACTCTCTGCAATCGTAGACAACATCCCCGTGATGTTCGCTGTATTAACCATGAACCCGGACATGTCGACAGGACAGTGGTTACTGGTTACCCTGACAGCGGGTGTCGGTGGCTCATTACTCTCCATTGGCTCCGCGGCGGGTGTCGCATTGATGGGTCAGGCACAGGGTAAATATACTTTCTTCGGTCATCTTAAATGGATGCCTGCCATCGCTGCAGGTTATGCGGCGAGTATCGCCACACATATGTGGATCAATGCTAGTTACTTCTGATGCGGTAGATACCGGTAAATGCGGGTGAAGTTTTATTCACTTCCCGTATTGATATTTTTCTGCCCGGGCTATACGACTTTTCTGAATTCGAGGTAGCGCTGGTAGTCATCTAATCGATCCACATCCCAGCAGGTTTCTAACTCCTGATACGAAATTTTTTTTTCATCCAGTCGGGTCCTTGATTGCTGCATGACATCTGCTGTCCCCCAGCTAATGTCCTCGAATAAAAAATCACAGTTTCGTCGCAGGCCGACGAGAACATACCCCCCATCTTCAGCAGGTACAAAAACGACATCCTTTCGATACAGCGTCTTCATCGCCTGTACGATCAGCCGTTCATCCAGAGCCGGAGCATCCGTACCGATAACGATGCAATATTTATAATTCTTTAACGCCGCTGTTATGCCGCTGGACATGCGGTTACCGAGATTATCGCCTGACTGCTGCAGTAAATTCACAGCATACTGCCGTCCACATTCTAAAAAAAATGCCTGTTCAGCATCTGGAGCACACATCAATGTCACCGCACATAATTTCGCCTGTCTCAACATCATCAGACGTTGATGGATCAGGTCATGCTGCAACCGGGTCGCTGCCCGTACACCGATATCAGGGATCAGGCGAGTATTGACCTGACCTTCGATCGGGGCTTTTGCAAAGACCAGAATAATCGTATCTTCGTTCATCATTACCGGTACAGTTGACTCAGCTTATCAGCAGGCATACCTAAAAAATAATATAGACGCAGTTTCCACATCAGCAAGACGGTCGCCACTACACCACGTTTTTCCCAACGCCGACTGGAGGTCGTCACTTTCTGTTTTAGACATATGGGTGAGGCGATCTCTTTGAGCTTTTTGCTCATGGCGATATCTTCCATGAGCGGGATTTCGGGAAAGCCACCCACTTGATCAAAGAGACATGACTCGATAAAGATAGCCTGATCGCCAGTCGTGACCGAAGTCAGGCGAGAACGTAGATTCATCAGTGTTTCGATTATTCGAAATACAAATCGATCACTCGACAGGCGAACATCGAACCGTCCCCAGTAAGGTTTATCCTGGCGACCAGTATCATGAAGTGAACTCGAAATAATCTGCAGCGCATCGTCAGGCAGGACAGTATCACAATGCAGAAACAGAAACATATCCCCCCTGGCAACAGCGGCACCAGTATTCATCTGTCGTGCACGGCCTGCACTGGAGACGATGGCGCTATCAGCAAGCGTTTGTGCTATCTTCAGACTATCGTCCTTACTGTCACCATCAACGACGATGATTTCATGACCCTGCCTTCTAAAAACCTGCAAACGATCTAACAGGACAGGTAAATACATCTCTTCATTTAAAACAGGGATAACAATAGAGATCAAGCTAATGCACCACCACAACTGCTGCCCTGACCCGCTGTACATCCATAACAGTGATCCATGATAGCGATATTCTCACCAGATCGGAAGAGCACAC
>DROB01000134.1 GCA_011321985.1 Gammaproteobacteria bacterium
AGAACGACAGGAAGCCCCGACTGCAATGGATGCAGATACCCAAAACACCCCTGACTCGATTGCAAGCTGGCTGACCTTACGTCACACCGCTGGTATCGGTAATGTTACGTTTCACACCCTGATTGGACACTTCGGCAGTGCCGGTGCCGCACTGAACGCCAGCCACAAACAGTTAACCGCAGCAAACATCCATGCTGATATCATCAATGCACTCACCCATCAACCAAAACCCGATATCAGTGCCGATACCAACTGGCTAGAACAACCGGGGCACCACATCATCACCCTGACCGATGAAGCCTATCCGACCAGTCTGAAACAGCTCGATGATGCGCCTCCTCTCTTATATGTCAGAGGTGACATCGATTACCTGAACCGACCACAACTGGCGATGGTTGGTTCACGCAACCCGAGCGCATCGGGACGAAATACGGCTCAGGAGTTTGCCCACCACCTCGCCGATGCAGGCATAACGATCACCAGCGGACTTGCCGATGGCATAGATGGTGCCAGCCACAAAGGTGCACTGCAGGGTCTGGCGGGCACTATCGCTGTCGTCGCCCATGGCCTGGACATAATCTACCCGGCAAAGCATCAACAGCTGGCTCAGAGCATCACCGAAAAAGGGGCGGTTATTTCCGAAATGCCTGTCGGCAGCCAGCCACAACGTGGATTTTTCCCTCGCAGAAACCGACTGATCAGTGCCCTCTCTCTGGGAACCCTGGTGGTTGAAGCTGCACAGAAAAGTGGCTCATTGATTACCGCCCGTTATGCGATGGAGCAAAACAGGGAAGTTTTTGCCATCCCTGGCTCTATCCACAACCCCATGGCCCGGGGCTGCCATCAGCTCATCCGACAAGGAGCCAAACTGGTTGAGACCGCCAGTGACATCCTGGAAGAATTATGCATTTCACCCCAACTCCCTCTCTCCTACCCCAAAAAATCCGGGCAAGATACCTCGGAAAACCTTGAAGATGCGCACCACGCACTTGACCCGGATCACCAAAAACTGCTCAAATGCCTCGCTTATGAGCCAGCCAGCATCGATGAACTGGTATTACGCAGTCATTTTAGTGCGGCCGAAGTCGCCTCTATGTTATTGATTCTGGAGCTTAGAGGTATCGTTATCAGTCAAAATGGCTGCTATACAAATATCTCATAAACACAGGAATCAGATAAAAAACTGAATTTATAAGTGATTTTTAGAACCAGCACTATATACTCTGAATGATTTTTCAGGGCACGCAAAACACTTGCGAGAATTTTTGAATGATAATTAAACAATCCGTCGTCGATGTCTTAATGTTTTTATTCGAACGTTATCTTGATGACGAAACACCCAATGAGAACAGCCGTGTCACCGAAGAACGCGATAGTATTCAGCTACGTCTGGAAGAGATGGGGTTTCATAATAATGAGATAAACCAGGCTTTTGACTGGCTGGAAGACCTCGCCGATCTGCAGGGTGAAGACCAGCTGGTCACCGTAAAAGAGACCAGCACACGTATATACAGTGAAGAAGAGAAAAAACTTATCCCACTGGAAAGCATCGGTTTTCTTAACTTTCTCGAACAAACACATATACTCACCCCTATAACACGTGAACTGATACTCGACCGTGTGGTCGCATTAGGGCACCCTCTCGATGCAGAACAACTCAAGTGGGTCATTATGATCGTACTACACTCTCAACCAGGCGAAGAAAATGCACTCGCCCTGATGGAAGATTTTTTATTCGACGAAGCTATCGATCTTATTCACTAACCTTATCGTACCCAACATCCCAAAAATAGATTAGGCGCAGCAAATCAGTATGAGCAAAAATCTTGTAATCGTAGAGTCGCCCGCTAAAGCGAAAACCATCGAAAAATACCTGGGTAAAGACTTCAAAGTTCTTGCCTCGTATGGACATGTACGCGACCTGATCCCAAAAGCAGATGCCATCGATACCGAGAATAATTTTTCGATGAAGTATCAGATCATCGAGAGAAATGAGAAACATGTCGACAAGATCATCAAGTTTTTAAAGAAAGCCGATACCCTCTATCTCGCGACTGATCAGGACCGCGAAGGTGAAGCCATATCCTGGCACCTGTATGAATTACTGAAAGAAAAAGATCTCCTCGAGGACAAACAGGTCCACCGTGTCGCTTTCAACGAGGTAACAAAACGTGCCATCAAAGAAGCTATCGATAACCCCGGAGAACTTTCGACAGACCTGATCAATGCGCAGCAGACCCGCCGGGCCCTGGACTACCTGGTCGGATTTAACCTGTCGCCGCTGTTATGGAAGAAAGTACAACGTGGTCTCTCTGCCGGGCGCGTACAAAGCCCCGCACTACGCCTGATCGTCGAGCGCGAACTCGCCATCGAAGCATTCGATCCCAAAGAATACTGGACCATCGAAGCTGATGTAATGAAAGGCAAGTCACCCTTTTTAAGCAAGTTACACATATATAATAACGAGAAGATGAAGCAGTTCAGTATCACCGATACTGAAAGTGCCACTGCAGCAAGAGATAATCTGTTAAAGGCCGCTAATGGCAAACTGAACGTCAACAAGGTTGAGAAAAAAGAAAGGAAACGCAACCCATCCGCCCCGTTCACTACATCGACAATGCAACAGGAAGCTGCCAGGAAGCTGCGTTTCTCGACGCAACGCACCATGCGCACTGCTCAAAACCTGTACGAGGGCATCGATATCGGTGGCGAGACGGTCGGTCTGATCACCTACATGCGAACCGATTCATTGCATCTTGCCGACGAAGCTATCGCTGAAATCCGCGACCTGATCACGGCACGATACGGTAAGGATAACCTGCCCGATGAAACCCGCATCTTTAAGAATAAATCAAAAAATGCTCAGGAAGCCCACGAAGCAATACGCCCGACCTCTGTCTTCCATACTCCTGAAGAGATTAAAGACAAACTAAAACCGGATCAGTTCGCCCTGTATGAACTGATATGGAAGCGCACCATGGCCTGCCAGATGATTCACGCCACACTGGATACCGTCAGTGTCGAGCTTGGCTGTGGCGATAACAGCAGCTTCCGCGCCACTGGCTCAACCATCAAATTCCCCGGGTTCATGTCAGTCTATATGGAAAGCAGTGACGACTCGCAAGCCGATGACAGCAAAGAAAAACTACTACCTGAATTAACCGAAGGTGAAAAAATTGACCTGCTGGAGATCAGAAATGAACAGCACTTCACCGAACCACCACCCAGGTTCACCGAAGCCAGCCTGGTTAAAACATTAGAAGAATATGGTATCGGCCGACCGTCGACCTATGCCAGCATCATCTCGACCCTGGTCAACCGTAACTATGCAGAACTGGAGAGCCGTCGATTCACACCCACCGACATCGGTCGTATCGTCAACGGCTTCCTCACCGAATATTTCACCAAATATGTCGATTATGAATTTACCGCTGACCTGGAAGATGAGCTGGATTGCATCGCTCGCGGTGAACACGACTGGGTGCCACTACTGGAAAAATTCTGGTCTCCGTTCAAGGAGAGGGTAGACCATATCGAAGAAAACGTCAGTCGCGCCGATGTCGCACAATCACGCCATATAGGTACCGATGAAGAATCTGGTAAACCGATATCCGTGCGCATGGGTCCTTATGGCCCGTTCGTACAGATAGGTGACAAGGATGATGAAGAGAAACCCCGTTTCGCCAGCCTCCGTCCAGGACAAAAGATGGCAGACATCACCATGGACGATGTCTATTTCCTTCTCCAGTTACCGCGCGACCTGGGTGAGACACCCGAAGGTGAACCGCTCTCGACCAATTATGGTCGCTTTGGCCCTTATGTGAAATATGCCAGCAAATTTGTCTCTATCAACAAAGAGTATCAGGATAAAGACATCGACCCATATAACATCACCCACGAGCAGGCGATGGAACTGGTCAGGGCGAAAAAAGAATTTGATGCCAATAAACATATCAAAGATTTCCCGGGAACTGACATAGAGGTATTAAATGGTAGGTGGGGACCATACATCACCGATGGTGTAAAAAATGCCAAGATCCCCAAAGACAAAGAACCAAAGTCTTTAACCCAGAAAGAATGCGAAGAACTACTGGCAGCTGCACCTTTCCGCCGCGGTAAAAAGAAAAAGGCCGCGAAGAAAAAAGTGACAAAGAAAAAAGCCGTTAAGAAAAAAACAACAAAAAAGAAGACCGCAAAGAAAAAGTCGGTAAAAAAGAAAACAACGAAAAAAAAGGCAGTAAAGAAAAAAACTGATTAGCCACCACGACCAGAGCCTGTACCGGCAGTGGCTGCATAGCGATGAATAGCTGCTAACGACGCATGGCGGACCTTAAAGCTTTAAAAACAGGTTTGCCGCGAAGGACGTGCCCGAGCGAAGCGACAAAAAAATTATTTTCCCGTATGTCCGCTCATGACCGGTAGCAGGCGATACAAACCTATGAAAATCAATCCTACAGAGCATTATGGCAAGTGATTTTTCTATCCGCCACGCTGCGCATCTGATACGTCGTGGCGGCATTATCGCCTACCCCACCGACACCATCTACGGGCTGGGTTGCAATCCTTACGATGCTGATGCAACCGAGAGGCTTAGCATGATCAAGCGACGCTCGACAGACAAACCCTTTATCCTGCTGGCAGCTGATATCAAACAGCTAGCCCCCCTGATCATCATAGATAAGGCCCAGGAGCGCTCGATCAGCCAGACATCAGAACCGATCAGCTGGGTTATCGATGCACGACCACATGCACCGGCCTGGCTGACCGACAGAGAGAACACCCTTACCGTTCGGATCAGCCAGAATGAGACCGTAATAAAATTATGTGAGATATTGGGCCATGCCATCATCTCGACCAGCGCTAACCCTTCAGGAAGAGTGCCCGCAAAGAATAACCTCGAAATCCGACAGTATTTCCAGGGCACTATCGATAAAATTCTAGCGACAAATAAAAAACT
>DROB01000135.1 GCA_011321985.1 Gammaproteobacteria bacterium
CCTGTCCTTCAGAGAAGATAGTTAATTCTCTTGGGAAGAACGGAGCCAGATCACTCGCGATAACCGGACCAGTAAAGCCACCAGGACCCGTCACATACTTGATGAGCGGATTATGATCAGCGATCGCACAATCCAGAGGGAATCGACCCGTAGTAGCAAAGGCAGAGATCGGTACCACTGGCGTATCCAGATACGTTGTAGAACCCGGCATATACTGGAAGGTATAGCAGAAAGTACTGAACTGCGGATTGTAGTAAGGATCATTGATGAATGGTGCAGAAGAGACATCAGCCGGATCATAATTAGGATTAGGTACCGGACTAGGATCATTCATACATGCCGATAACATATTAGGAGCCAGACCCGTCGGGCTACCAATATTAACCGTAGGCGAAGAAGGAACCAACGCTTCATACTTACCAAACTCATCCGTATAAACTTTAGTAATCAGCTTACCCGTCCAGTCAGAGAATGTTACCGGAGCCCATGATGGTGCGAATTTCTCACCGAAGTTAGGGTTATTAGGATCAAACTCATTACCCAGATCGTTCAGGATACCACCGACCACATGTGCTGCAATCGGAACCGGCGTGAACAGGAAGAAGTCTGCAGCCGCATTTTTACCTGCGGTTAAAGCGACCAGTTTTCTGTCACAGAGACGACGCTGCTCACCAGCATAAGGCGCTGGGATCAGGTCAGCAGGATTGATGCCCGGTAATGGCAAACCGTCACTGCCTGACTGATAAGATAAGTAATCACTGACCGTGTGAAAATCACCGACACAGGTTGCAGGCAATGCTGCCGGCACATACTCATCTCCGAAGTCAACGTTTTTATCTTCTTCTTTCATCAACACGTAACCATCCGGTGTTGCTGACTCGACGATGTAATAACCTGAAACCAGTCCAGGCACTTCATCTGGCGTACCGCCTGGAGGCGTAGGTACACCACCCGTTGTTGGCACACTACCCGTATCACGTGCGATGTGTGAGGTGAATGAATAACCACCATCGTAAACACCTTCACGGAGCTGGTTGAAGTTTCTTAAACCATCATAACAATCGGTTGTTTTTTCTATAGCCGTACCAGGATGTGCTACAAAAGCAGGGCCGACACAACCTGTTGGTAAATTATCGTCCCAGCTGTCTGTATAAACGACCTGTAACGCATCACCGTAATCAAAGAAACCGTTCCCGTTTCTATCGACATCTTCTGTACCCGGGAAGTTACCCTGTGGCGCATTATCGACATCAGACAGAGTGATAACAGCGTCGCCGTCGACATCATCAATATTACCGTCACCAGTAAAATCTTTATAGAGGCTCATCTGGATGCGAGGAATACCTGGCTCCCATTCCTCAGCAGCACCAAAGCGAGGATCATTCTCGGCACGAGTAATCGCATAGAAAGACAGACCGGTGATACCACCGTTACCATACTCGAACACACCGTCGCCATCGTTATCGACATCTTCCACACCCGGGAAGTTACCATAAGGCGCATTATCGACATCCTGCGTACCGTAAAGAGCTTTACCCCATTCGACTATATTGGTCTGCCCAAGGAAGGACTGAGTCGCCAGCGTAATAGTAGGACCGGTAATCGTCCGTGACAGATTATTACCCGTATTCGGATTTACCTCGGTCTGCGCCTGTGGAGTCAGGATATCAAAACTTGGCATATCCCAGCCTGCATCGGGAGGAACCGCACCACCATCATCAACGACATAGGTAACACCCGTCGCTTTGTAACGGGCAAAATCGACCTCAGTGACTAACCAGTGAAAGAACGGGAAGACCTCATCATAAGGTGCTTCACCACCGAGGTCCGTAGGAAATCCCTGATACAGAGTACCGTTTCTAAAACGGAAACCGGTAGCCTGCTCGGGTATCAACTGCTCGGTGTCTTCACGGAAACCATTTTCATTTTCGTCCAGGAAGACACGTGCTTCCATTCTGGCAAACCAGCTAAAGACAGGTACATCACCCAATGCCAGGTTTGGTGTTGTATCAGAGATAGTGATCGTACGTGTAGCGATAACGATATCCAGATTTTTATCCCAGACGACGATATCGTAAGTACCATTAGCCAGGCCATTGATAGAAAATGTACTGTCATCAGCACATGGGGCTGCATACAGAGCAGCACCACCAGCCGCAACAGATTCATTAAGCCCTATCCAGCAACCACCAAAGGGAGAACCGGAAAAGAAGCCAACTTCAGGTGGACGCGCCATATGGTTATTGGTAATGCGACCTGAAACGGAACCTGCGCCTGCAGGTATATTACTGAATGGTTTTATGAAACCGATGAAAGCATGTGGACCAGGAGGACCAAATTCCGCAAAGAAACTGGGTTCGTTCGCCAATACCCATGCATCGATTGTTTTCGTACCTTCGATAGTAGAAGTCTGAATCCATCCCTGTCCAGCAGGTGGTATTACAGTGATGCCGTATTTAGCAGGGGGAATGTTTTTGATCGTCACAAAACCGTTTGCATCAGGTCTTAATGAGCCCGTGCCCATTGAGATCACGACACCCGGATTCAATGGATCATATTCTGTACCCAGTGGATTACCAAAAGCATCCTGATACACCTCTCCACCGGTTTGCCCAAAACGACCACCCGCTTCCGCAAGGTGAACGGTAAACTGACTAAGGTTGGTGCTGAAGTCATTGGCTAGCGATGGACTAACGGCTGAAACATCAACAAGCTCCTCAGGATCATCCGGAGCACCATTGATCGGGTTATCATCGAGAAAAACACGAACCGTAATCTGCGCAGTCGGTATCGCAAAGGTATGCACATCAACAGTGACAGCACCGTCGCTACCCGAAATAGTAGTACCGCCCTGTGTATGACCGGAAAAAGGCAGCACAGAAATAAAGTATTTCTTGTTAGCATCCGTAGGAATCGAACAGGACGATGGCCCCGTTCCGGTGCACTCGCCACTGGCCACGACGGGCGAGTAACTGTTATGAAATGAAAGCGACAATGAGTCCTGCGTCTGAAGACCTGGCGCAACATCGAACTTGAGATTTTCTTCAAGCGTCCATTTAAATCCATTAACCAGCGAACCATTTTCATCGGTCACTGTCAGATTGAATGCATGAGCCACTGATGTAACCGCAACTAATGCCAGCACTATTAACACTGTTAACGCGTGCTCGATGCTTATGGATGCGGTACTTACAGGTGTTTTTGTGTGATTATTCATAATTTCTTCCCTTTTCCTACCATTTAGATTCATTTTCGGTTACCAAAGAGCTAAAGCACTTTTTATGCCACTCAAGTATTTTTCAAATATTTTCAATGAGATAAAATGTGTTTCTAATCATTTACTCATTGTTTCAATTATCCAATTTCTACACAAACCCTCAATTATCGTAAAATTTTCTGACACAATTTTAGAGTTTGTCTACATGAATTACGCTCTGATAAGGTTTTACCTCTGTCAAAACTGTAATTAATACCGACATTTTTACTGCTTTTTCAAAATCAACAGAAAATAACATCACATCGGCTTTTTCATGATTTGAACCTTACAGGAGCTTTTTCAAGAAGAAACTGGGCAAAAGACCTTAGATGAACGGTAGGGTTTACCTAATATGCAAAGAAAAACTCGCTTAGATACAACATTTAGTTTAAATACTGTCTCTTGAAAGACGTTGATGATTCGAAACTGTCAGTATTTTCGACATTTTTTAAATCACTTTTTACCTCTCGTCATCAGGCTGCACCGGAAAGATGAATCAAAACACCTCAAAACTGTTAGCATTTCCGACAATCAGACAAAACAGGTAAGCCTCCAGGATTAAATTCGATCTAAAAGTCTTTGTGGGCCATTGCGACCCATTATCTACAGATTTGCACCGCTGATTCTGCCACCTCACGCATATTCAGACAGTTTTCTTATATTTACATGAAGCAGGAAAAATTGTTATTTGAAGAATAGATATTTATTTATAATTCAATATATTAGATAAACTTTA
>DROB01000136.1 GCA_011321985.1 Gammaproteobacteria bacterium
CATTCTCCAGTAACGCAATCACATCTGCCAACCGCCTGGAGATCAAACCAAAGATAAAGGTGGTCGCCTATGCAATAGTTGCAAAGAAAAAATTGATATCCCCCGCACGGCACTGGAAGAAGAAGGTTTTACTGCTGAACAGAACGATGCTAAACCCGAACTGTATAAGGCAGCGGGTTGCGACCAGTGCAGCGACGGTTACAAAGGTCGTGTCGGTATCTACCAGGTATTACCTATCTCTGAAGAGATCGGACGCATTATTATGGAAAATGGTAATGCTATCGATATCGCAGACCAGGCAAAAAAAGAAGATATCGATGACCTGAGACAATCCGCTATCAAAAAAGTGATTGCCGGCTTGACCAGCCTCGAAGAAATCAATCGCGTAACAAAAGACTAACCCTACAAAAGAATAAAGTAAAAAAATCAAATTCAGGACATAAGCATGGCTAAGGTAAAAGCAAAAAAAGCAAAAAACGCAACATTCACCTGGGAATGTACCAATGCAAAAGGGGCAACGGTAAAAGGTGAAACGACTGCTGCCAGTGCTGATGTCGTCAAGGCTCAATTACGTAAACAGGGACTCACTCCCAAAAAAGGTAAAATCAGAAAAAAAAGTACCTCTATCTTGTCCAGGGGCACAAAACCGATCACCACGAGTGACATTGCAGTTTTTAGCCGCCAACTGGCGACCATGATTAAAGCCGGTGTTCCCATGGTACAGGCGTTCGATATCGTCGGCCAGGGACATTCCAATCCCACCATGGGAAAATTGATTATGGAGCTGAAGGCTGATGTCGAGGCGGGCGGCACTTTAGCCACTGCGCTAAGCCAGCACCCTGCTCAATTTGATGATTTATTTGTCAGCCTGGTTGATGCAGGTGAGCAATCCGGTGCCCTGGAGACATTACTCGATAAAGTCGCGACTTACAAAGAAAAATCTGAGGCTCTGAGAATAAAGATTAAAAAAGCCTTAACCTACCCCATTTCAGTACTCATTGTTGCCGTTATCGTCTCTGCTATTCTTTTGATATTCGTCATACCTATCTTTGCTGATATGTTTGAAGGTTTTGGTGCTGAACTGCCAGCATTCACTAAATTTGTTGTAGGTCTCTCCGATGGCTTAATCGAAAATGTCTGGTTATTTATCGCGATAATAATAGGTGCCGTTATCGGGTTTAAGCAATTAAAAGTCAGATCCAAATCATTCAATGAAGGGTTAGACAAATTAGCACTTAAACTGCCTGCTGTTGGTGCGTTAACGACCAATGCCGCAATCGCCCGTTTCTCCAGAACGCTCGCCACGATGTTCGCCGCCGGCGTACCACTGGTCGAGGCCATGGTCTCTGTCGCTGGTGCAGCAGGTAACAGTGTCTACCGAAAGGCCATCCTGCAGGTAAGGGATGATATCGCTTCCGGCACCACATTGCAGGCCAGCCTTTCTCAAAATAAAGACCTGTTTCCCAATATGCTCATCCAGATGGTCGGCATCGGTGAAGAATCGGGTGCGTTAGATGAGATGCTGGATAAAGTTGCGGAATATTACGAAGCAGCGGTAGATGATGCAGTAGATAACCTGACAGCAATGATGGAACCATTGATCATGTCATTCCTTGCTGTGGTCGTTGGTGGCCTGGTTATCGCTATGTACATGCCCATCTTCAAGATGGGTTCTGTGATGTAAATTTGGTAGCTACCACTAACCAGGTCTATTCTACATCCCCTGTAAGTCTAATTATGCTTGAAAATACCATCATTTTTTTTCAATCTACTCCATGGGCATTTTATGCCACGATCTTATTTCTGGGTTTAAGCTTTGGCAGCTTTTTAAACGTCGTTGCCTATCGCCTGCCATTGATGATGGAACGCGACTGGAAACTCGAATGTCATGAATTCCTTGAGCTGGATCCACCCAATTTTGAAAAGCTACCGGGCTCTGATGTCGATCAGTTATCACTGAATCTGTCGACACCGGCATCAGCCTGCCCGAACTGCGGCCATAAGATACGGTTCTGGGAAAATATCCCAGTGCTCAGTTATCTATTCCTGAAAGCCCGGTGTTCCTCATGCGATACGAGCATATCCATACAGTATCCCTTAGTCGAATTGCTTACAGGTATTGCTTCGCTCACTGTCGCTTATACATTTGGTGTCACACTACAGACACTGGCGGCATTACTGTTCACCTGGGTACTGATCGCACTCACTCTGATCGACCTGAAGAAACAGCTGTTGCCAGATAGCATAACACTCCCATTGTTATGGGCTGGAATCTCACTGAGTTTTTTTGATATATTCACCAGCTTAAATGATAGTGTTATCGGCGCCATAGCGGGTTACCTTATCCTGTGGTCGGTCTACCAACTATTCAAGTTACTGACAAAAAAAGAAGGTATGGGTTTTGGTGATTTCAAGTTGCTCGCTGCATTGGGTGCCTGGCTGGGCTACAGTTTTCTACCACAGGTGATTTTGCTATCTTCCGTGGTCGGTTCAATTTTTGGCATCACCATGCTGATTACCGGAAAGACCGGACAGCAACAGCCTATCCCTTTTGGTCCCTATCTTGCCGCAGCAGGGTGGATCGCATTATTATGGGGCGAGACCATCAACACGACCTACCTCTCCTTCTTGTAGTACATGTTAAAAGTTGGTCTGACAGGTGGCATAGGCAGTGGTAAGACCGCTGTATCTGATCTATTCGATAAACTGGGTACTCCCGTTATCGATACAGATATTATTTCACATGAACTTGTCAGCCATGATAAGTCGGTATTTAAAGCCATCATCGATACATTCGGTGGTGATGTACTCGATACGGATAACACCATCGATAGAAAAAAACTTGCCGGGATCATCTTTGCTAAAGAAGAAAATAAACGCTTACTGGAAAAGATCCTGCATCCGAAAATACGCGATGCAGTCAACGAACAGATACAGCATCTAAATCACCGAACACCAGCACCTGACTATCTCATCGTAGTCATCCCCCTGTTACTCGAAACCGGGTTTAGTGAGATTATCGATCGTATATTGATCGTGATGGCTGATGAGGATCATAGGATCAAACGGGTCATGCAGCGTGATAATCGAAAACTGGACGAAGTCCAGTCAATTATCCAACATCAGGTCGATGATAGAAAAAGAGTCGAGTATGCGGATGATATAATTGAAAATAACAATGATATCAATCAACTGCAAGAGCAGGTTCGCCGGCTACATCAGAAATACAGCAAATTACAACGCTGAACAGAGCAAAACGGCTATCACCTACTACGCGACCTGAAGTAAAAAAAAGTGTAAAATTTGGCGGATAATTAACCTATCAACCAAGAAGCACCTCAGTGACCGACTACTACGTATACGAACAACCACTAAACGAAAAGGTACGCTCGTTCCTGCGCCTGGAAAAACTGTTCCAGCAATACAGTTTCAACCTGAAACATGGCTCAGACTGGAATAACCGGGTGGCGATTGATTCGATCCTGGAGCTATTGGCTTACACCACACGCAGTGATATAAAACTAGAAGTCTTAAAAGAACTCGAACGCCAGCATTCTCGCCTGGAACGGTTATCCAAACGCCCACAGATCGATCAGACCCAGCTGACCGCTATATTAAAAAATATTACCAAACGTATCGGCGAGGTGCAGGCCATCAATGGTCAATTCGGACAGGATATTAAGAATGTTGAATTGCTCGTAGCCATTTCCCAGAAAAGTTCTGTTCCCGGTAGTATCTGTGACTTTGACCTGCCAGCTCTCAAACACTGGCTGACCCTGCCAAAAGATAAACGCCAGAAACACATCGAAAAATGGTTCAAGCCCTTCGGGCACCTGGATCGTTCTGTCCAGCTGATTTTAGATGTGCTACGACATAGCATAGAGAATACGGATGAAGTTGCACATAACGGTTTCTTTCAGAAGGCTCTGGATACCAATCAGGCTGTTCAGTTACTACGGATATCCATCCCGAAAGACAGCGCATGTTATCCAGAGATCAGTGCGGGGAAACACCGGTTCTCGGTGCGCTTTATGAAAAATGATGATCCCGCATTGCGCCCTGAACAGTGTCAGGAAGACATAAATTTCAAACTGATGATGTGCGCTATCTGAGAGACCTGTTTTACGCAGGATCCAGTGCACAGGCAAGCTGATGCTGAACTGGCAGACAGAACCAGGCTCTCCTGGCTAAATGGCAACTACCGTTATTAGCAGATATTGAAAATAAAACCAAAAGCTTATTCACCGCAGAGAAAAAACAAATGATTGTTAAAAGTACCGCAGACGCTGTTAACAATAAAAAACGCTGCACCCTCCGTGTCTCTGTGGTTAATTGCTTTTAATCCTTTAAAGTCGTAGGCCGGGTATTTTCCCGACAAACCCTGCTGGTTATAAACATACAGTTGTACGCTTCATTTAACCGTTGATCGCGGAATAAATTCCGCCCCTACAGGTGATATAAACCCGGAGCTTCTTAACAAGCATTCCAAAACGCACTGATGGCAGCAATGCCTTGTGCCCCGTACTGCCATGCTGTATCCATATCACTCTCAGCAACCCCACCGAGTGCGTACACCGGCACATTGATCCCCAGTATCTTTTCCGAAAAGGATTGCCAGCCCATCGCAGGCATTCCTGGATGACTCGCTGTTTTCTGCACCGGTGACAGGACGATGAAATCAGCATCTAATCGCTTTGCCAGCTGTAATTCCTCTATATTATGGCAGGAGGCAGAGAGTAACCTGCCTTTGAATAGTTGCCCATTACGTGATGGCATCGACCGTAATGTTTTGCTGTCAATATGATAACCATCAAATTCAATTTTTGACTGATCTAATATATCAAGATAATCAGCAGGTATATTCAGCATCAGCCTGGCTGAAAACTGTCTACAGAGCATCGCTGTCTGTGCGAGCAACACAGGCACCTGATCACTATTATCTAACCCATCCGGCTTCAGACGAAGCTGAACCAGCTTTATATTATTCGCCAGTGCATTTTTCAGTTTCTTTGAATGATCGTCCGTATCGATGAATTTTCCCGTGATCAGATATTTATCAGGCAATCGTAATGATTTAATGATCGGTGCATTGGCGGCGGGGAATTCATAACGATGTAACTCTTGCACTGCGACCCACTTTATCGGCTGCCCTTCCATGCCGACCGCCCCACCTCTGTATGCCAGCACTCTATTTACATGTAAGCACACTTTTTTATCCTGGTAATCATGTGTGATAGTAATCAGAGGCCGCGAGTCCAGTATCTCAAGATCAAGCTCTTCTTTAATTTCTCGAACGAGCGCCTGCTCGATAGTTTCATCTTGTTCTATCTTTCCACCAGGAAATTCCCACAGCCCTCCCTGGTGCGCACTCTTGTGACGCAGACTAATACAGACCTGATCCGACGAATTTATGATTACCGCGACAGCAACATGAATGGTATCTGTCATAAAACGATCCTCGTTCCCTTACAGGTATCTGTAGAAGCAGTTTACAAACCGCGATGCCACACTTTTAACCAAAAGACCACTAACACCATTAGCGGACATACGGAAAAACATTTTTTTCCGCGAAAGACGTGCCCGAGTGAAGCGACAAATACCCTTGGGGTGCGAAAAGCGCGAAGAAAAGCTTAAAAGTAAAATCAAAAGTTTTTCTCTGCGTCTCTGCGGTAAATCGCTTTTAATCTTTTAAAGTTGAATGTAAACGTCGGGTTACGCTGCACTAACCCAACCTACGAAAAAAACTAAAAAAAGTTTTATTGGCGTTTTTTTCGCGTTCTTTGCGTTCTTTGCGTTCTTTGCGTTCTTTGCGTTCTTTGCGTTCTTTGCGTTCTTTGCGTTCTTTGCGTTCTTTGCGTTCTTTGCGTTCTTTGCGTCCTTGGCGGCAAAAATGTTTCTAAATCTTTCAACGTCCGCTTTGCGTGGCGGAAGCCGTCTTTTAATTTTACACAGCCACGATCAGCTCAGGTTCGAACGAGCATAACTAAAGAACCATTAATCCAGGATACCCTAGGAACGGTACTCGGAATTGATCCGGACATATTCATGCGATAGGTCCGATGTCCAGATCTTTACCGACTTATCCCCTCTCGCCAGATCGACCTTTATCGTAATCTCTTCCTTATCCATTACTGCCTGTCCCTTTTCTTCCGTATAAGTGGGATCAACACCACCATCGCTGACGATACACACATCATCGAGGAAAATAGTGATACCGGTGATATCCAGCTGTTCGACACCGGCTCGGCCGACCGCCGCCAGGATCCTCCCCCAGTTCGGGTCACTGGCAAACAGTGCTGTTTTAACTAATGGAGACTGGGCTATGGTATAAGCCACCCTGCTTGCTTCTTCCTCTGACAGGGCCTGGGAGACCATCACAGTGACGAATTTAGTCGCACCTTCAGCATCGCGAACGATAGCCTGTGCAAGATACTGGCAGACTTCGTTTAGCGCATCAATAAAATTACCTGTATCGGCAGAAGTGCTATCGAGTTGTTTATTCTCCGCTCTTCCGGTTGCGACTAATACGCAGGCATCATTGGTCGATGTATCACCATCTATCGTGATCGCATTAAAACTTTTTCCGACAGCAAGAGACAGGCAATGCTGTAAAAAACCGGCCTCGATATCTGCATCGGTTGATATGAAAGCCAGCATGGTCGCCATATTGGGACAGATCATACCCGAGCCCTTGGCCATACCACTGATTGTGATCTCGATACCATCGAGAGTGAAAGTTCTCGATACGGCTTTAGCGATGGTATCGGTGGTCATGATACCTTTTGCTGCAGATAACCAGTTATCTTCAGACAGGCCGTTCACTACCTGGCTTATCCCACTACGGAAAGCTTCCATAGGTAATGGCTCACCGATGACACCGGTAGAAAAAGGTAATATCTGTTCTGTCGAACAGTGCAGTTGTTGCGCCAGCCACTGACAGGTCTGTACAGCATCCTGCATACCTGCCTTCCCTGTACCGGCATTGGCATTCCCGGAATTAATGAGTAAGGCACGAGGTGAAGTCTGAGTGAGGTGCTTTTTTGCCAGCGTTACCGGTGCAGCACAGAAAGCATTACGGGTGAATGTCGCTGCGCAGTGAACCTCCCCGTCAAAAAAAAGAACGACCAGATCATCCTGTCCGTATTTTTTTATCCCCGCAGCAAGTGAGACCAGTCTGGT
>DROB01000137.1 GCA_011321985.1 Gammaproteobacteria bacterium
AAAAAATATAGGCTATAGTTGGTAATATATTGCTTTTTAGCTGACGGGTTTAAAGCGGTGTTTTACAGGACCGGCAGGGTGTACAGAGCCTGCCGCTGAGGGTCCTGATTTAGTGACAAGTTTCGTATTTAGTCGGTAATTATGTGATAATGCGTCGGTTCTCCCTGAAATAGCGGCTTCACGGTATGTGATTTCGGGATGGTATATGGGATTTAAGGTTTTGATTAAGCAAAGAACATTAAAAAATGTGATCCGGGCAACCGGTGTCGGCCTGCACTCAGGTGAAAAAGTGTACCTGACCTTGCGTCCGGCACAGCCAGATACGGGTGTTGTTTTTCGTCGTGTCGATCTGAATGAACCGGTGGAAATCAAGGCGATAGCCGTAAATGTAGGTGTTACTTTATTATCTACTACGCTGGAACGGGATGGAGTGAGTATTTCGACAGTAGAGCACTTGTTGTCGGCGATGGCGGGGCTTGGTATCGATAATGCCTATGTCGATGTCAGTGCTGCAGAAGTTCCCATCATGGATGGCAGCTCAGGTCCGTTCGTATTCCTGATACAGTCGGCGGGTATCGTAGAGCAAGATGCACCTAAGCGTTTTGTCCGCATAAAAAAATCTATCGTCGTCGAAGAGAAAGGTAAATGGGCTCGTTTTGATCCCTTTGACGGGTTTAAGGTAAGTTTCGCTATCGATTTTGACCATCCGGCATTCAGAGATTCACCCTGTACCGCAGAGATCGATTTTTCAACGACATCATTCGTAAAAGAAGTCAGCCGTGCGCGTACTTTTGGCTTCATGAGTGATATAGAGGCGCTACGTAAGAACAATCTCGCCCTGGGGGGGAGTATCGATAACGCTATCGTCGTCGATGATTACCGTGTATTGAATGAAGATGGACTACGTTATGAAGATGAGTTCGTTAAACATAAGATCCTGGATGCCATCGGAGACCTGTATTTACTGGGACACAGCTCAATCGGTGCTTTTTCCGGATATCGCTCCGGTCACGCGCTTAATAACAAGCTCCTAAAAGCACTATGTGATGATAAAGAAGCATGGGAAGAAGTCACCTTTGAAGATGAAAAATCATCTTCTCCTATCTCTTATACGCAACCCCTGCAAGCCTTGTAGTTCTCTCCTGCCATTACGGAGATGGTCAGTACCCTGGATAACGATCCAGGCCAGAAATCAAAGGTTTTTGCAGCAGTTTAGTCTTTGGCATGGCGAGCTATTCTTAACAAGGCAGACTTCAGCTTTTCATCATTAATACTATCAGCCGATTGTGATAATAATCGGGCTGTTTTCCTGCTTATCTTCAATTCGCGATGCTTGTTTTCAGATAATCGCTGTTGCTGAGGTTGCGGGGTTCGACTTGTGTTATACCTTGTTTGTATCTGAACGTGATGAATAACTTGCGCATTTTTCTCTCTGGTGGCAATATCCGCGCTGTTTTCACGAATAAACTGAAGAATCTGAGGGCTGAGCTGGCGTAGTCTGGTGGCCCATACCGGGGAATCGGTGATGAGCATTAAATTTCGGTTGCGAATATTGGCTACTTCGACGTGATTACGGCATTCGATGGGCAAAATACGGTGTAATAATTGCGTATATCTGTCCAGTTTCCTGGCCTGTATCACAAATTTGGGATTAATTTGCTCACTTAATGGCTTCATGGTGCTAAAAAACCCGACAGATTGACTATACTTATTGGCCTGTGGACCGATATAAAGTTTACTTATGAATATTATTTTTGTTGGAAAATTTCGAGGAAAACCGCTGCGTTGCCAGTTGGACGGGCCGCGACAGCTGTTTGCCTGCGTAGCCATTATAAGCCTTTTTGCGGGTTTATTGGTAAGCAGTGGTTACTGGTATGGTAAAACACGTACCGCAGTGAACGAGCTGGCAGCACTGGAGCACGATATCTCCAGGCAGAAGACACTCATAAATGAAGCCAGGCTTTCTGCTGGTTCAGAGCTCGATGCGCTGGCTGCACGTCTGGGCAAGATGCAGGCGAACGTGGTCCGGCTAAATGCTCTGGGGCAACGGCTGGTCAGGGTTGCGAAATTAGACGCTAAAGAATTTGATTTCAAGAATACTCCATCCTACGGGGGCCCCAGTGAACCGGAAAATATTGCAGGTTTGAATTTTAAAGATATCATCAAAACCCTGGATAAGCAGTTGGCCAGTCGGGAAGAACAGCTCGATGTCCTCGAAGAGATCATCATGAACCGTCAACTGAGGCGAGAATCGAAACCGCGGGGTCGGCCGATAACCAAAGGCTGGACCTCTTCGTACTATGGTAAACGTACCGATCCATTTAGTGGTCATCTGGCGATGCATAAAGGGATGGATTTTGCCGGCAAGGAAGGCAGTGAGATTGTCGCTGTTGCCAGTGGCGTGGTCACCTGGGCGAGCGATCGTTACGGTTATGGTAATCTGGTCGAGATTAATCACGGAAACGGTTATAGCACCCGTTATGGGCATAATGCAAAATTACTGGTCAGTGTTGGCGATAGCGTAGTAAAAGGACAGGCTATCTCGACGATGGGCTCGACAGGGCGATCTACCGGACCGCATGTCCACTTCGAAGTGCTGAAAAATGACCGGCAGATCAATCCTGCTAAATTTGTAGCACTAAAGTAGCTATCAGGGCTAAAAAATAATGAACGGGCGGTAAAACGCCATGTCACACCATTCTGAGTAATATCCCTTAAGGGCACCTCTATTAATTTTATATGACCTACCCGCGGTTCTCAGGCATAATACGTCGTAATTTTATGATGGGAATGGACTCTGATAATACGGGCGGTGTGGTCTTCTGATCGACCCATCATATGACTCGACAAATGTTACAGGTTAAATATTT
>DROB01000138.1 GCA_011321985.1 Gammaproteobacteria bacterium
AGGTTATTAAGCTGCTAAAGCGTAGTTGTCGTCGTTGGCAACTATAAGTTTTGTGAACGGTTTTAAGAGGAACTTCACACCTCTGCATGCACCTCAGGTTTTGCTACCCACGTCGAAGCCATGTCATCCCCGAACTTGGTAAAACTTGAAGCTGGTACTACTAATTAGAACGGTCAAGTTCTACCACTATTATACGATATTGTGTGGCCGTGTATTGTATATATATGTATGAAGTTGGAAAAAGCAAGGTGGGGGGTATCGGGAGGTAATGGTATTTTTTATTTGGGTGATCGCGGTTTGCTAACCGCTCTTACGGGGGTGGGGTGGTATTCAGGGCGTTCCTTGCGATTTAGTCGCACCTGCGGGGCTTTTCAGGGTAAAATTCCGGCTTAATTTTTGTCAGATCGGGTGGTGTTTTCAGGCCGCCAGATGTGGTACCGAACAATCATAATAATCCTTATAGTCAGACTTAAAAATGCAGACTTTTATTGGCTCACCGGCGATTTCCCTATTTCGTCAGGAAAAGTTCCTCGATCAAATCAAGCCGATTTTACCGGAGATAACACAACTTTCAGCGCATTTCGTGCACTTTGTCGATACGGATAAAGAACTGGGCAACGATGAAACGCGGGTACTGGAAAAGCTGTTGCGTTATGGACCGCATATGGAAGCTGTTTCAGATGAAGGTGAACTGTTTCTGGTGGTGCCACGTGTCGGTACGATCTCGCCCTGGTCAACAAAAGCCACCGATATCGCACATAACTGTAATCTGCAGGCGGTTAACCGTATCGAGCGCGGCATCGCTTACCATGTTCAATGCGCAGCCGATTTTCGATGGGATGACGAAAAACGAAATAAAGTGGCTGCCTGTCTGCATGATCGTATGGTCGAGGTGGTGTTGGATACGCTGGATGCTGCCAGTTGTCTGTTTGGTGTTCATCAGCCGGTTGCGGGTGAGTCGGTCGATATACTTGCCAACGGCAAACAGGCTCTGGAAGAAGCCAATGTCCGTCTGGGGCTGGCGCTATCTGATGATGAGATCGATTACCTGATAGCGCACTTTACCGGGATAAAGCGTAACCCTGTCGATGCGGAGCTGATGATGTTCGCACAGGCCAATTCGGAGCATTGCCGCCATAAGATTTTTAATGCGGACTGGATCATCGATGGTGAAAAACAGGACAGATCATTATTCAATATGATCCGTAATACCTATGAATCGCATTCTGAAGGTGTGTTGAGCGCCTACAGTGATAACTCGTCGGTTATCGCTTCACACCGGGCGAAACGGTTTATGCCTGATGGGCAGTCACATCAATACCATTATTCCGATGAGCATGTTGCTATATTGATGAAGGTGGAAACCCATAATCACCCGACAGCTATCTCACCCTTTCCCGGTGCCGCAACCGGTGCGGGTGGGGAGATCCGTGATGAAGGCGCCACCGGGCGTGGCTCGAAACCCAAGGTGGGTCTAAGCGGATTCTCGGTTTCGAACCTGAAGATACCCGATTGCCCGCAACCGTGGGAAACCGATTACGGTAAACCGGAACGCATCGTTTCGGCACTGGATATCATGCTGGAGGGGCCGATCGGTTCGGCTGCATTCAATAATGAGTTTGGTCGCCCGAATATAACCGGTTACTTTCGCACCTTCGAAGAAAAAGTGCCCGGCCCCAACGGAGATGAAGTCCGTGGTTACCACAAGCCCATCATGCTGGCAGGGGGCTATGGCAATATCCGTGAGCAGCATATCGAAAAGCTTCAATTGCCGGTCGGTACGCCGATCGTCGTTCTCGGCGGCCCGGCGATGTTGATCGGTCTGGGCGGCGGTGCGGCTTCTTCGATGGACAGCGGGGCCAGTGCAGAAGATCTGGACTTTGCTTCAGTGCAACGCGGTAACCCGGAGATGGAGCGGCGTTGTCAGGAAGTGATCGATGCCTGCTGGTCGCAGGGCAGTAATCCGATCTTATCCATCCATGATGTTGGTGCTGGTGGTCTGTCGAATGCGCTACCGGAGCTGGTACATGATGGTGGACGCGGTGCGGAGTTTGAACTGCGCGAAGTGCACAATGATGAGCCGGGCATGACACCGATGCAGATCTGGTGTAATGAATCACAGGAACGTTATGTGATAGCCGTCGATCCGCAACGTATCGATGATTTTAAAAACCTGTGTGAACGCGAACGCTGCCCTTATGCCATATTGGGTGACACCACCGAAGCGCAGACCTTGAAAGTCCACGATCGCCATTTTGATAATTATCCTGTCGATATGTCGCTGGATGTCCTGCTGGGCAAACCACCGAAAATGTTACGTGATGTGAAACGGGCTTTGATACAGCAACAAGCACTCGACACACGATCGATCGATATTACGGAAGCAGTATTTAATGTATTGCGTTTACCTTCCGTTGCCAATAAATCGTTTTTGATCACCATCGGTGATCGTACGGTCACCGGCATGGTGACGCGCGACCAGATGGTCGGCCCCTGGCAGGTACCGGTTGCAGATGTTGCTGTGACCACCACATCATATGAAGGCTATTGCGGTGAAGCCATGGCGATCGGTGAACGTACCCCGGTGGCGTTGCTCGATGGCCCGGCTTCTGCGCGTATGGCGATAGCAGAATCCATCACCAATATAATGGCAGCGTCCATCGATAAACTGTCGGATATAAAACTCTCTGCCAACTGGATGGCACCGGCGGGTCATGCGGGTGAAGATGCCATTCTGTATGACACGGTGAAAACTGTCGGTATGGAGATCTGCCCACAGCTGGGCCTCACCATCCCTGTCGGTAAAGATTCGATGTCGATGAAATCGGTGTGGCAGGATGGCGAAGAAAATAAATCCGTTACTGCACCGTTGTCATTGGTGATCACTGCCTTTACCCCGGTCACCGATGTGCGTAAAACCTTAACACCACAGATCCGAACCGATATCCAGGATACGGGGCTTTTATTAGTCGATCTGGGTCAGGGCAAAAATCGCCTTGGTGGATCGGCTCTAGCGCAGACCTGTAAACAGATCGGTGAGATACCGCCTGATGTCGATGATGCTGAACAGTTACGTGCTTTCTTCGATGTCTTTCAGCAATTAAATAAACAGGGAAAAATTATCGCCTGGCATGATCGCTCCGATGGTGGTTTGCTGGCCTGTCTGAGTGAGATGGCGTTCGCCGGTCATTGTGGACTGGATATCCAGCTTGATTCGATGCTGGATAACAGCAAAGACGGTTACCAGACGGATGCCGTGCCCATCCTGTTCAATGAAGAACTCGGTGGTGTCATGCAGGTTCGTTGCGAGGATATCGATGCTATCGAAAGGGCTTTCACTGATGCGGGTCTGGGTGAATGTCTGCATGAGCTTGGAAAAATTCGTGAGGATAATCAGATCACGATAAACAATAGTGGTATACCGGTATTCTCCGCATCACGTGAATCCTTGCAACAGGCATGGAGCGAAACCAGTTACCACATGCAACGTTTGCGCGACAATCCTGAATGCGCCCAACAGGAGTTTGATGCGATCACAGAGGATGATAGCGGTTTAAATACAAAGCTGTGTTTTGATATCAATGAAGATGTCGCCGCACCCTGTATCCAGACCGGTATCCGGCCAAATATTGCTGTACTCAGAGAACAGGGCGTGAACGGTCAGATCGAAATGGCTGCTGCATTTGATCGTGCGGGTTTTAATGCCATCGATGTTCATATGAGTGACATCATCAATGGCGATATCCAGTTCGATGATTTCAAAGGCCTGGTTGCCTGTGGCGGATTTTCATATGGTGATGTTTTAGGTGCAGGTGAAGGTTGGGCAAAATCCATCTTGTTCAATGCACGTGCACGTGATGTATTCGAAACTTTTTTCAATCGCAGCGATACCTTCAGTCTGGGTGTGTGTAACGGTTGTCAGATGATGGCTAACCTGAAAGCATTGATTCCGGGGGCTGAACAGTGGCCGCATTTTGTGCGAAACCATTCAGAGCAGTTTGAAGGCCGCTTCAGCCTGGTCGAGATCATGGATTCACCTTCTGTCCTGATGCAGGGCATGGCGGGATCGCATATGCC
>DROB01000139.1 GCA_011321985.1 Gammaproteobacteria bacterium
CGTAAAAGTTATTTCACCTATCGACGACACACCCGCATTTCGCGCAGGCCTGGAATCTGGCGACCTGATCATTCGACTGAATGAAAAGTCCGTCAAGGGCATGACCCTAAATGACGCAGTGAAGATCATGCGCGGTGAACCAGGAACGGATATCGAACTAACAGTGATACGAGAAGGTGCCGATAAACCCTTACCCTTTACCGTGACACGCGACATCATCTCAGTAAAAAGCGTTAAGAGCCGTATCCTCGAGCCGGATTATGGTTACGTCCGGATCAGTAATTTTCAGTCGAAGACGGCCCGTGACCTGATAAGTGAGATCAGTAAACTCAAAAAAGACAATAAAAATGAACTGAAAGGTCTGGTCCTGGATCTGCGTAATAATCCCGGCGGTGTCCTGAGTGCAGCGGCAGATGTGTCCGATGCCTTTATCGATAATGGCAAGCTGGTCTACACCAAAGGCCGGATCAGTAATTCTGCATTTGAGTTTAATGCCAAACCCGGTGATATCATGAATGGTCTCCCCCTGGTCGTACTGATCAATGGTGGCTCAGCTTCTGCTTCTGAAATCGTGGCGGGAGCATTGCAGGACCACAAACGCGCAGTCGTCATGGGCAGTAAATCATTCGGCAAAGGTTCCGTGCAAACCATTCAGGAACTTCGCAGTGGCGGCGCAGTGAAGATCACCACCGCTCGTTACTTCACACCCAGCGGTCGCTCTATTCAGGGTGAGGGTATTACCCCCGATATCTTCATTGACAGATACGAGGTTAAAGATACCAAAGATGACACTTCCCTGCGCATCAAAGAGTCTGACCTGAGTGGTAGCATCAGCAACCCGACCAAGTCTCAGGAAGCGATCAAAAAAGCGGAAGAAGACGGTAAGAAAGCAGAGAAGGAACATCCCAGATTAAAAGCATCTGAAGATTTCCAGTTATACGAAGCACTTTTATTATTGAAAGGGCTGAGCATACTCGCCAAATCGTAACCCGTTTCCTTCGACGGAATGTCATTTATCTCCAACAGGGATGTCGGATAGATAAGTTCTCTATGCACCGGTTATCCCTGCCCGCAATACGACTGATAAACTTTTACATACTCGCTCACTGTGTGCTTATGAGCACGGCGGCAAGTGCTGGAAATTTTGCCAGTATCATCATCGATGATCTTGGCAATAATCTTGAGTATGGTCAAAGCATCATCAGATTACCCGCGAAACTGACCGTCGCTATCCTTCCCGGTACGACCTATGCGAAGGACCTGGCGAGGCTTGCGGCAAGGAATAATAAAGAAGTGATGTTGCATCTCCCTATGCAATCGGTAGAACACCACAAAGACTCACCGGGCACCCTGAGCTTGCACATGACTGAAAAAGAATTTAGTCGACAGCTGCGGTCCGACCTGAATTCTGTACCCTATATCCGGGGGATAAATAACCATATGGGCAGTTTACTTACACGACACCCCGGACACATGTCATGGTTGATGGACGAACTTTCCAGGCGGGGAGATCTATATTTCATCGATAGCAAGACGACCCGTAAATCGGTAACTGAAAAAATAGCTGCCGAGCACCAGATCCCTAACTTATCTCGCGATTTTTTTCTCGATCCCGACGAAAAAGAAAATACGCTCAGAAACCAGTTTGATCGTTTCATAAAAAAAATAAAAGAGCGCGGTTACGCATTAGCTATTGCACATCCGTACCCTAAGACCATACAATTTCTACAGGGCCATCTAAAAGAATTAAGAGAGCAGGGCATAACCCTGTTACCGGTTTCAAAATTAATCCGGGCAGCCCATGAACCCCCGATAAACCGGGATAAAGAACGGGAGGATAAACATGTCGCATGTACTGGTGCCACTTGCTCAAGGCTGTGAAGAACTCGAAGCCATAACCATCACGGATCTACTGGTCAGGGCAGGGGTTACAGTAACCACCTGCGGCCTGGACTCATCACCTGTCAGGGCCTCGCGCGGTACGACGATTATTCCCGATACCTGCATTGATAACGTTCTGGAGCAATCTTTCGACCTCATCGTATTGCCCGGTGGCCTGCCCGGTTCTGATCACCTGCGCGATAACAAACAACTCCAGACACTGATAAAAAAGCAGGCATCCAGTAATAAATACGTCGCCGCCATCTGTGCTGCACCCAAAGCACTGGCTGCAGCCGGTTTACTGGAAGGAAGAACCGCCACCAGCTTTCCCGGCGTACTTGCCGCACTGGATAACGACAAGATCACCATCTCTGACAATGCCGTCGAGATAGACGGCAACATCGTCACCTCGCGTAGCGCTGGTACCGCCATGGAGTTTGCTTTAAGCCTTATCGAGCTACTGGAAGGCAAAAACAAACGTGACGAAATCGACAAGCAACTAGCACGATAAGGAAATAATTAACAATTTCAATCAGTTACAAAAAAATAATGTCCTTATAAATCGTGGTATTTATAATCTTCTCCGATTTCGCTAGAATACCTGATTAATTTACTAGGTTATTATATTTTTACATTTACAGGTACACCCAATGCAAGCAGAAGTTAATGGTCAAATAATCCAGCTCAGCGAGGCTGGCTGGTTAGAAAATCTCGAAGAATGGAGCGAAGAACTCGCTGTTGAAATCGCTAAAAACGAAAAAATTACGGATGGTCTCACCGAAGAACACTGGGACATCATACGAGAAGCACGTGAGTATTTTTATGATAATGGAAGCGTATGTGAACCACGTGCATTCTCAAAAATCATGAAGAAAAAATACGGTAAAGATCGCAGTGATCAGAAATATATCTATTCTTTATTTCCGACGGGTTTGATCAAATGTGCAAACAAGATTGCCGGGCTACCTCGTCCTAAAGGTTGCAGTTAATTAAGCTTTGAGTTTTTCAGGCTCCCATGCTCATGCGTGGGGGCCTCTTAGTTTTTTTATTTCTACATTTCGGTGTAGGATGTCTGGTTTCTTTCTTTTTTTGATCGTTACTTCTTCTTTTGTTTAGGCATTGCGGTTTTCGCACCGCGGGCGAGTGACTTTTCTGTCTGCAGCAACAGAAAAGTAACCAAAAGAATGCCGCCACGTCAGCTGCGCCCCTGTAAAAGGCACAGGGGTGCCCATTGAAGGGTGGGGAGTAAGTCAAAAGAAAAAAACAAAAACTAAAAATAAGATCAACAACACAGGCAAAGCCAGGCCAGGCACCAAAACCAGCAGAATAAAACCCTCAGCCAGACTAAAACCCCGCTTTTGACTTAGCCTTTGACCTTAACCCACCTCAGGCAAGCCATTTATACGGCAGGGGGGCGAGACCCACAATGCCTGAACAAAAGAAGTAACGATCAAAAAAAGAAAGAAGAAAAAAATATAAAAAGTAAAAAAACAAATTATATATTTCAGCAAAATTTAAGAGTAGAATTTATAGAAAATTAACAAGTACCAAATCACATGACTAATGGGAGAAACAGACATGGATGCTGCTCTCAACTACCTACGAAACACCTTCGGTTATTCCAATTTTCGCCTGCAACAACACGAGATAATCCAGACATTGATCGATGGTGGTGATGCGGTCGCACTCATGCCAACCGGTGGTGGAAAATCACTGTGCTACCAGATACCTTCTCTGGTTCGCGACGGTACCGGTATCATCATCTCACCCCTTATTGCACTGATGCATGATCAGGTCATCGCACTGCAGCAGCTCGGCATCAATGCGGCCTACCTTAATTCCACCCTCGACGCGCAGACAGCAAGACAGACCGAACAGGCCCTGATCGATGGTGAGCTGGACATGTTGTATGTTGCTCCTGAACGGCTGACGACCGGTGGTTTTCTTAGCCTTCTCAGACAGACCAGCATCTCACTTTTTGCTATCGATGAAGCGCATTGTGTATCGCAATGGGGCCACGACTTTCGTCCAGACTACATTCAACTGTCCCTGCTACATGAACAATTTCCAGCTATCCCGCGTATC
>DROB01000140.1 GCA_011321985.1 Gammaproteobacteria bacterium
AATATTTTTCACCACAGATTAGGGCAGGACGCCCGTAAGTAGGGCAATGCAGGAGCAATTGCCGAGGCGCAGAGGGCGCAGAGGAAAACGCAGCTTTGTTAACATTTTTGTAGGGTGGGCATTGCCCACCGATGCGTCAGAGTAGCGAACAGGCACTGTCGGGCAGCGCCCGACCTACAAAAAAATAAACGTTTTTCTCTGCGTCCCCGCGGTTAATCGCTTTTTATTTGCGTTCATCTGTGGACAATATGTTTTTCTTTTTTAAATTCCACTATGCGTCGTTAGCAGATAAATTAATGTAATATCTTTAACTATGTCACCATTACTCCAGCAATTGATCGATGCACTTAAATGCCTGCCGGGCGTGGGGCCAAAGTCTGCGCAACGCATGGCTTTTTATCTGCTCGAACGCGATCCTGAAGGTGCAAGAAAACTTTCCGGTACGCTGATCGAAGCGGTCGAGAGAATTGGCCACTGTTCGATGTGTCGAACCTTGAGCGAGACGGAGATATGCGAGATATGTCACTCATCATCCAGAGACCCTGCCTCCTTATGTGTCATCGAAACACCAGCCGATATTTTTGCCATCGAGCATACCGCTGAATTTCGTGGCAAATATTTTGTCCTGATGGGGCACCTGTCACCACTCGATGGCATCGGCCCTGCTGAGCTGGGACTGGGTATACTGGAAACCCGGCTGGCAGAAGGTGAGATAAAAGAACTGATCCTGGCGACCAACCCCACCGTCGAGGGTGAAGCCACGGCGCATTATATCTCTGAAATGGCGCTCAGGCATGAAATACTGACAACGCGTATCGCACACGGTGTTCCATTAGGTGGCGAGCTGGAGTATATTGATGCGGGTACGCTGGCGCATGCGTTTAGCGGTCGTCAACGATTTGATTCATAAGCGGGTAGTCGTATCAGCTAAGGAGTCTCTATGACAGATTGTTTATTTTGCAAGATCCGAGATGGTGAGATTCCGGCGGATACCGTTTTTGAAAGTGATGACGTGCTGGCTTTCAATGATGTTAATCCTCAGGCCCCGACACATATTCTAATTATTCCTAAAAAACATATCTCAACCGTAAATGATATCGCCCAGGGTGATGAAGAGCTGATGGGGCTATTATTCGATGCTGCGAAAAAGATAGCTGAGCAGCAAGGTGTGGGTGAGGACGGTTATCGACTGGTGGTTAACTGTAATGAAAAAGCGGGGCAGACGGTATTTCATATCCATATGCACCTGCTGGCAGGAAGGGCGATGACCTGGCCACCGGGTTAGCATTTCTTTAAATTTATTGAACTGATGAAATTTTTTAGTTTTTTATTTTTGGCTTTATTCAGTATCGACGCTTACAGTGCGCCACACGGTGATGAACTGTATGCCAGGCACTGCTCGTCCTGTCATGGTCTCTCCGGCAAGGGCGGTGTCGGTGTTCCTCTGTCCTTGCCTTCTTTTCTGAACAGTGTATCGGATGAATACCTGGAAAAAACCATTCGCTTTGGGCGTACAGGCCGGATCATGCCCGCCTTCGATGAACTAAGTGATGCGCAGGTCAGTGCCATCGTCAAACAGGTAAGAAGCTGGTCTGATAAACCGGCTCCTGCCGAAGATACTACGCTGGTGAAAGGTGACAGTAAGAAAGGTAAGCAGCTCTATACCAAGCACTGTGCGCAATGTCATGGTGAGACGGGGGGCGGCGGTAAAGGTACCGGGGTAACTTTTTCCAGAAAACGCGATTTGCCTATCATCGCTCCCGCATTAAACAACACGGGATTTCTGGCTTCGGCGAGTGATCCGATGATACGCGATACCATCACCCATGGTCGTGAAGGTACACCGATGATGTCGATGCTGGCTGCAGGCCTGTCCAGAACGGATATAGACGATGTGGTCGCCTATATCCGTTCGTTTGAAACCTCAGCAGCTAAATTAAAAGAATCACTGGATGGTAGTGATGCCGAATCACCGGTGATCACTGCGGTTTCCCCCTACAGCCTCGAAGAGACCATCGAGAATCTGAAGCAGGCGATTACCGATCAGAATTTCACCTTGATCCGTACCGACTATCTCGATCATGGCCTCGTCGAAAAAGGCAAGGAAAACCATAAGCAGGTAGTCTTGCATTTCTGCAACTTTGGCTTCCTGTTCGATGCGCTGGCAATCGACCCCCGAGTCGGTATGTTTCTTCCGTGTCGTGTCACCGTCGTAGAAAAAGACGGCAAGGTGACGCTGAGCGCGATCAACCCGAAACGTCTGAGTAAATTATTCAATAATCATGAACTCGACAAATCATGTAATGAGATGTATGAGGTCTATAACACGCTATTAGAGGATGCGACGCTATGACGAGGTTGACGAAAAGCGTGTTAGCTCTCACCATGCTCGGTTTGTCTGTCCCCGTTATGGCTGCCGACCTGTTGATGGTTCGTACGCGACAGCATTTTCCTGAAGCGATGCTTACCTTGCAGACCTCGATAAGGGAGCATGGTTATGAAGTAACCCGTGTGCAACGTATCGATATCGGATTGACGGGCATGGGTTATAAAACCGATAAATATCGCGTGGTGTTTGTCGGTAAACGAAAAGAAATTCAGTATCTGGTCGATAAATATCCCGTACTCGCTGCCTATATGCCGCCGCAGATCTCTATTTTTGCAGAAAACGATGAAACCGTACTGGTGACCGCTAATCCTAAGGTGTACGCAAGTATGATTGAAGACGAAAAAGACAAGATCATGTTCAAACGCTGGGGAAGCGATATTAGCTCGGTATTTGATGATATCCGCAATGCGGATGAATAGCACGTTGTTCTGCCTACAAAACCTCTGATCACATTCACTATTGGCCATCAGCAGTGGCACAAGGTGAAATAGTACAGACAAAAAAATAGCCTGCAGATGCAGGCTATTTAGTTTTGCTTCTAAATGGTTTTTATTATGGCCATGTAAAGGTGGTTGTAGAACCATTAAAGTCAACCGAGTAACTGTTACAGTCGATGAAGGTAACGGTTGCCGTATTGCTGGCACCATCGGTTATTACGATAACACCGTCATCTGGCTGACCGTTCGGGCAGTTGAATGTAATCGGTGTAGTAGTCGAAATGGTTATCTTGCCGTTATCAGGGTCATCGACGACACAACCAACGTTATAACCGCTACCCGCATTGCCACTGACGTTGATTTCTGAGACAGAATAGGTACGACCATCGATGCCAAGTGCTGTTGAGTTATATGTGCAGCTAACACCGCTTGCATCGGAGGTATTGAACGTACATGTTGCATCCAGGTCGAGCGTTTCAGTTGTGCCACCAGAGGTTACCGTAAAGTTACTGTAATTGATGGTAAAGGTTGTGGTGTTACCTGAAGTTTTAACCTTAAATTTAACTGAACCATTGAAAGTAATGCCTGAAAATGAGCAGTTATTGTAAGTAATGGTGCCGCCATTTTGATTGACATTACTATCATCGATAGAACCAGTATCACAGATTGAAAAGCCTAAATGACTCTGCTTGGGATCTTGAGAAACTGATTGAGCTAGTGATACCGTCAATTTTTGTATGGCCGATGCCGACCCCACTTTGGCAAAAGGGGTGGGAGAATTGCTGTTATTTACGGCCTGTTTGGTGCCTTCCGTACCTGCTGTAGCCAATGCTTCCAGATTATTAGCGGTGAGCTCGGCATTTTTACTGCCACCACCGCCACCACCGCATGCCGTGGCAAGCACGACAAAGGCTGATAGCAGCAAAAAATTAAGTGTTTTAAAGGTTTTATTCATGATTACTTCTCCGTGTCATTTGAAAATTTGATATTACGTTTTGTATTACGTCCGGGATAGTATAGTCTCAGAAAAATGATTTCTGTGCTTAATGTGTGAAAATATGGTCGAATTGTGAGCCAGGTCAAAAAATACTGTCTTAATTGAAAAGGATATCCCTTTTTGTCCGAGTTGTGTTTCATATGCCTTGCAACCTCAAAGACTTCCACGTATGATTTCGCCCTCGTTTCGGTCTGAGGCTGTAAAGCTGTCATTCTGGACTCTTAAGACCTGATTTCAGGCGCGTAGCTCAGTTGGTTAGAGCGCTTCCTTGACATGGAAGAGGTCGGTGGTTCGACAAAATCGTCGGGAACGATTTTGAACGCCTGCCTTCTAGGCGGCCCGAAGGGCGGAGGGCAGGAGCCCGGAGTAATCCACTCGTGTTGTGACTCGGTGCAAGAATAGTTGGTATTTTTACACTGTTTTATGAATTAATTAAGAATTTAGGCGCGTAGCTCAGTTGGTTAGAGCGCTTCCTTGACATGGAAGAGGTCGGTGGTTCGAATCCACTCGTGCCTACCAAA
>DROB01000141.1 GCA_011321985.1 Gammaproteobacteria bacterium
ACCTTAATAACGGCAAAGAAAATAATGAATGGGTCAACCTTGTGCTG
This sequence comes from Gammaproteobacteria bacterium, assembly GCA_011321985.1. GTDB lineage: Bacteria > Pseudomonadota > Gammaproteobacteria > SZUA-229 > SZUA-229. The sequence goes on from DROB01000141.1 coordinate 48, forward strand.
GCGCTACGCCACATAGTCGATAGTGTACAACCCATTACCTCGCCGGAACAGCTGGCCAGGTTAATGGCCGAAAAAGAAGAGCTACTGGAGCAGACTGAAGGCTATCTTAATATCTCGAGCAACTCTAAAAAAGATGTAAAAAGTATTATCCAGACGTATAGCGATACCTTGCAGGATCATATCGATGATGCCAACTTTACCGATGAAGAGATCAGTATCGCCGAAAAGGTCATCAGCAGTGCACCACCTGAGAAAGAAGCACCGATAGAAGAAGATACAGAGAAAGCCAGCATTCCGCCGAATATCATGCCCGGTATGTGGTTCCATATTTATATGGGTGAAGATAAAACAGCGAGACGCTGCAAACTATCGGTCATCATCGTCGAAGATGCCAATCTGATGTTTGTAAATCATAAAGGCGAGCTGGTCATCGAAAAAACTTTCGATGAATTTAACCAGGAGATAGCCAATGAAACTACGAAGATGATCATGGGGCATTCCGCATTCGATCACGCCTTCAAGACAGTTATCGACAGGTTAAACTAGGGAAGCTCAATCGGTACGAAGCAGACCTTGAAAGCTTTAAAAACATGTTTGCCGCGAAGGACGTGCCCGAGCGAAGCGACAAATGCCCCTGGGGTGCAAAAAGAACCGCAAGTTTTCACTCCCGATTCTTTTGCACCACCGCATCGCTCTACAGGATATATCCACGCTCTTCATGTTGACTGATATCCAGACCTTCGGTCTCCTGCTCTTCGCTAACCCGTAGACCAAGCAACATATCGACAACTTTCAATATAACAAAAGTAGCAACTGCAGTGAACGCGATCGTGGCGAGCACACCTGTTAACTGCACGCCCACCTGTGACCCCATGTCCATGCCTTCGGCAAAACCAGCGCCCCCCAGTCCTGCCGATACAAAGATACCTGCTAATATCGTCCCCAGGATACCGCCCACACCATGCACTGGAAAGACATCCAGTGAGTCATCGATCTTCAACGTCTGCTTCAGGAAGGCAGTGGCATAAAAACAGATGATCCCCGCACTCAAGCCAATAATCAACGCACCCATCGGACCGACAAAACCAGATGCTGGCGTAATCGTACCCAGGCCTGCAACCATGCCCGTAACCGTGCCTAATGCACTCGGCTTACCAAATTTTATCCACTCCAGAGTTGCCCATGTCATGGCACCGCAGGCGGCACTGACATGCGTGACCAGCATGGCCATGCCAGCGTCGCTATTTGCAGCCAGTGCACTGCCACCATTAAAGCCAAACCAGCCTACCCATAACATGCCAGCACCCGTTACCGTCATGGTCATATTATGCGGCATCATCGCTGCAGTCTGAAAACCATTGCGATTCCCCAGGACCATCGCTGACACCAGGGCTGCAACACCGGCGGTTATATGCACAACCGTACCACCCGCAAAATCGAGTAAGCCCTTATCGGCTAACCAGCCGCCACCCCATACCCAATGACAGATAGGGAAATAAACCACCGTCACCCACAGAACACTGAATAACAACATGGCCGAAAACTTTATACGCTCGGCAAAACCACCGATGATAAGTGCTGGAGTGATGATGGCGAAAGTCATCTGGAACATGACAAAAGCACTCTCAGGTAAAGTACCACTCAGTGAATCACGTGTGACATTAGCCAGGAAAGCATTGTCCAGTCCCCCGATCCAGGCATTCATCGATCCACCATCACCAAAAGAGAGGCTATAACCATAGACCACCCATATGATGCTGACCACACAGGCGATAACAAAACATTGCATCAGCACAGACAATACATTTTTTGCTCGGACCAGGCCGCCATAAAACAGCGCCAGACCGGGTAACGTCATAAACAACACCAGTGCCGTCGAAGTGAGTATCCAGGCGGTGTCGCCACTATCGCTGCCCTCTGCCTGAGCAACGACAGGCAAAAACATTAGACTAATTACTGCAATTAAACCCTTTATATTTATCATAATTTTTTCACTATTTTCTATTTAGTTCCGAAAATGGTTCCTGCGCACCATTCACTACAGTGCCTCACCGCCTGATTCTCCAGTACGGATGCGGACAGCCTGCTCAACATTGATAACAAATATTTTGCCATCACCAATTTTTCCGGTATTCGCCGCCTGCCTTATCGCATCGATTACCTTCTCAACGACCTCATCATCGACGACCGTTTCAACTTTGACCTTGGGTAGAAAATCGACCACATACTCTGCACCACGATACAGTTCTGTGTGGCCTTTTTGACGGCCGAAGCCTTTGACTTCGGACACGGTGATACCCGTTACGCCGATCTCTGACAGTGCTTCTCGCACATCATCGAGCTTAAAGGGCTTGATAATTGCCTTAACTAATTTCATTTGGACTCCTGATACTGTGGTATTTATCATTACTGATAGACTCGGCAGTCTTTTTACCACAGTTCAGGACCTGATTGCACCAACTATGTGCGCTATCAGGCTGCACCAATATTGTGCACTTACAAAAAAATCGCGGAATAAGCCCCGCCCCTCGCAGCATGAATCTCTACAGGAACGGGGTTTATTCCGCGATTGTTTATCGACAAAGCTATGTCAGTTATAGATATCCAGCTATCCCTGGAGTATACCCGCACCGCCTCCATGGCTCCTTGCGGTATACCGTCCATCCCTGGACATATCCGCACCGCCTCCATGGCTCCTTGCGGTATACCGTCCATCCCTGGACATAAAAAAGGCCGAGCACCGGAGTGCTCGGCCAACCACAATACCAGCAGGAGTCTATTATTTGCTAGTAAATTCTGGGTAGGCTTCGAGGCCACATTCGCCTATATCAACGCCTTCGTACTCTTCTTCAGCTGAAACACGGATACCCATGACCATCTTCAGAACAAACCATACGACAAAACTGGTCGCAAACACCCAGCCGAAGATAGTCGCTGCACCGATCAACTGACCCGAGAAGCTCACACCATCATTGGTCAGGGGAACCAGCATCAAACCGAGGAAACCACATGAGCCATGTACAGAGATCGCACCGACTGGATCATCGATTTTAATCTTGTCGAGGAACACGATGGAGAAAACGACCAGTACACCACCAGCCGCGCCAAACAGCGTCGCCAGTAAAGGTGTTGGTGTAGAAGGTTCAGCAGTAATCGCTACCAGGCCCGCTAATGCACCATTTAATAACATGGTCAAGTCTGCTTTACCGAACATGATGCGTGCCATCAATAAGGCAGCGACCGCACCACCCGCAGCAGCGGCATTAGTATTGAGGAAGACCATCGCAACCGAGTTAGCACTGGCGATATCGCCCAGTTTTAAAACTGAACCACCGTTAAAACCGAACCAGCCCATCCACAGGATGAAAGTACCCAAGGTAGCCATCGGCAAGTTGGCACCAGGAATCGGATGTACCGAACCGTCTGCACCGTATTTTCCTTTACGAGCACCCAGCAATAATACACCCGCTAATGCTGCTGCAGCACCCGCCATATGTACGATGCCTGAACCAGCAAAGTCAGAGAAACCCAGGTCGCCAAGATTGTACAGACCAAAGACATCATCACCGTTCCATGTCCAGGCACCTTCCATAGGATAGATAACACCGGTCATGACGATCGCGAACATCAGGAAGCTCCAGAGTTTCATACGTTCAGCAACCGCACCCGAAACGATGGACATGGCTGTTGCAACGAACACCACCTGGAAGAAAAAGTCAGAGGCGTTCGAGTAAACAGAGTCGCCACCGAAACCGGCTTCTTTTGATTCCGCAAGAACCGTCGCTGTTAATGCTTCTGCATTAGCCGCACCGTCCAGTGCGATACCGCTCAGCATATAACCGCCACCATACATCAGCTCATAACCACAGATAAGGTACATGATGCATGAGATAGCAAACAGTGCCACGTTCTTGGTTAAGATTTCAGCTGTATTTTTTGAACGAACCAGACCCGCTTCTAACATTGAGAAGCCGGCAGCCATCCACATAACTAACGCACCAGAGACCAGAAAATAAAACGTATCCAGTGCGTATTGTAATTCGAGTACTTGATCCACGTTGAGATCCTCCAAATTAATTAATTGTTTTCAGGAAAAACTAAAGCGCTTCAGCGCCGGTTTCACCTGTACGAATACGCACAACTTGTTCAACTGTTGATACGAAAATTTTGCCATCACCGATCTTGCCCGTATTGGCTGCACCACGGATTGCTTCGATTACTTTCTCAGAAACATCTTCGAGATT
>DROB01000142.1 GCA_011321985.1 Gammaproteobacteria bacterium
ATAGCTGGGGAATCTGCGCCGGATCGGTTGCAAGGTAGCTGCCAGACAGTGCGTTATCGCCCGAACCTGATGTGAGACTGTAGATACCATATATACCTCCAGCATTGGGACCCACCATATTCACCGAAGCACTGCCGGTCAGAAAGCCTCCATTACCGCCACAGCCCGCACCGGTACAATTTGCGTTCATGCTATAGATGTTTCCACCCGCACCAATAAAATTATTTCCACTGGTATTCGCCAGGGAAGCGTTGACCGTTGCATCTGAAAAAGTAGCCGTTATATCCAGTGTAAACACTTCCATAACGCCATAATCAATCATCGCCGATACCGTCTGTGTTCCGACCTGATTACCCGTGGCACCTGCAAATGTCGGGCTTGTTCCTCCCGTGCCCGTATAATTTATCGTTCCCGATGGTGGCAGATTCTGGGTTAATGTTGTAGAACCGATCATATGAAGATTATTGTCCAATGTGGCAACAGCCATGCCGGACTGGGTGTGTGTGTACCCCCCGGACCAACGGTTCCAGATAACACCTAAGGTAGCATTTGTGCCACTTTCTGCCAACGTACCTGCTGCCTTATCGAAAACAACCGGCTCAAGCGCATCAGTAAAAACTTCTGTTTCAAAATGCTCGATCGTATCGCTATTCTGTTGCACGCTGGAATTTGCAGCAGCGGTATCAAACCCATTCAACGGTTCGGCAAAAGACCGACTCGTCATCGTAATATATTCCAAATTATTAACCACGACAGAAGGCGGTGACACAGGTGGTGTCACGGGCGGCGTTACCGGTGGCTCTACCGGTGTCAGCTCAACGATTTCTGCATTTAGAGCGGGATCCAGAACTTTCTCATCGAAGTCGAACTGCTGGATATCTGGTGTGACGATATTATAAGGGACCGGTGGTTGAACAACCTGGTGTGGGGAATCCTCGCTGCTTGCGGCGAAGGCGGACTGTCCCTGTGCCAGGGCAACATCACCCGCATTCGTGGTCATGGTAATAACGCCAGTATTGTTTTTGACATACATGCCATCCTGCATCGGATTTCCATCTGCATCGAAACAATCTGCCTGACACAGACGGGCGAAAAAACCGGTGCCACGGATACCGATAGTGGCGACTGCGGATTTAAATTTAAAGTTTTCATTGTATGTCCGGCCCAACAGACCCGTCACCTGTCTCGCTGCACCTTTTAACAGACTGAAAAAGCCTCGGTCCTCTTTGCTCTCTACCGTCGGCTTTACCTTTTTATCGCCGTCTGAAGCAGGAGCTCCATTATTCTTTTTTTCCGAAGTTCTGCCAGAAAATTTAAACTTGTCGATCTTGTATTCCGAGTTTGGATAGACCGATACGAATCCACCATCGATCAGCCTTATGTGCATACGCCCCCTTCCTGTTACCAGAGTATCGCCTTCTCTGATCTCATCACCTCTACTGAGGTCTCTGCGGTTGCCATCAATGTCTAACGCATAGTTCGTTCCATAACCGTAAACCACTTTACCGACATTTGCTGATGCCGTACTCACAGACAATAACAGTGCTGAGGCTATCAGTAATGGCTTTATATATTTTAGTTTTATGTTTGACATGTTGTTTTCCTCTAGAATTCTTTCCGTGCAGTTATCAGCGCGCGTAACCGGTCATAACTGTTGATCTCTAAATTTGAATTATTATCACTGTATAATATTTCCGGGCGTAGGCTCCAGCCACCGTTGAACAGATAGTCTGCACCCAGGACTACATTGATAAAATCATCTTCGCGTGTTTTTCCGAACAGTGGATTCACCCCACCGTGTTCACTCTGCTGATAGGTCAGCACCCCTGACCAGGATAGACGGGAGGAGGTTTTAAACCGTACGCCGGCGCGCAGGCCAAAATACTCTCTACCGATAAATTTTGAACCTGCGATAGTAGTCTGTTCGCTTTCATCGCCATAGTAGCCGGTAAGATAGGTGATGGGCTGATAGCTGCTCGCAAAAGCATGCAACCAGGTTGCACCGACCGATATCTGATCCACATTCTGTCGACTGGCATCAGGGAAACGCAGACTGGCATACTGGCCGAACAGGGTAAACTGATTAGCGGCATCGATGGTACGTTGCCACTGCCCATTAAGGCCCAGCAGTTTCCTGTTCGCACTGCCGTCCAGAGCAAAGACCTGTCCGACCAGTGAGACACGGTACTGGTTCTGCCCCTGCAGGAAATGCAGACCGATGACACCATCGACAATCTGGGTCGAGAAGTCGCTTTCATCGAAGGCTTCATACCACCGCAGATCGGCACTTCCATATACCTTGATATCCTGTTTGATCGCATGACTAAATCGTCCGCCACCCTGTAGCAGCCCTACCGATGAATCGGCTTCC
>DROB01000143.1 GCA_011321985.1 Gammaproteobacteria bacterium
ATGCCCTTGGAACGATTTAAAAACATCATCCGATAAACAGCTCCGGATTTACGGCCAGATAAGTTTCCTCTGGATTGTACAACATTACTTACAGAATCAACACCACCACAAGTCTTGAAATCAACCGCAATCTTTTGCTTTGCGGATGTAGGTAGAGTTGACTACCAGGCATTGCCGCCATAATAATCTTTTCTGCTATATGTACAGGAACACGGTGGGCAGTGAAAAAGGCCCGGGCTCCAGGGGCCGCCTTTCCCGGGTCTGAATGAGTGAGCAAATAAAGAAACCGTTGCTCATGAAACTGTAAAATTTAATGACGATTTACCTCTGATAATAAGGGGTAATTATAAAAAATTTTACACCTCGATAATCGAGACTTCCAAAGTTTTTTCTTATCTTACTGAAACATATATGTTTATTTATCACTCATTTATTTGGCATATTAATTGCATTTTAAACGGTGCACACAAATTAAAAAAACAAGGACAAAACAATGAAAACAAAATTAATCATAAAGGGTTTAAGTTACGCATTATTGTCTATGGGGTTTGCTTCTGCGGCGTATGCGGTCCCTGTAGATCTAAATACATGGACAGCAGAATCCTATCCAGCTGTCAATAATTTTAGCTCTGGTACCTGGACGGTCTCTGGCAGCGGTAGTTCGGTAAATCAGAGTGTCAATGGCCAACCGACATTCTTCTATAGTGATTTCAACACCTTTGGTTCATCGTTTACGGGTTCGATCAAAGTATCAGGTAGTGATGATGACTTTATCGGTTTTGCTCTGGGATTTAATCCGGGTGATACCTCGAACAGCTCTGCTGATTATTTACTGATTGACTGGAAAAAAGGTAATCAAGACTTTAACTTTGGCGCACCATCAACTACGCCAGGCACGACTGCATCAGCAGGACTGGCAGTATCACGCGTTACCGGTATTCCTACAGCCGATGAGTTCTGGGGACATACTGACTTTGTTACCCATACAGGCGGAGGTGTCAGTGAACTGCAACGCGCTGCAATGCTTGGTGCCACCGGATGGACTACCGGCACGACATATGACTTCACTTTTGATTTTGGACCGAATAACCTTGAAGTCTTCGTCGATGGCGCGCTGGAACTGGATATTATGGGTTCGTTTAGCGATGGTCGTTTCGGCTTTTACAACTTCTCACAGGCCGATGTGACCTATGCTGGTTTCAAGAAAGAAGACGGTAGTTTTTCTGTGCCGGAACCTTCAGTCTTATTCTTGCTAACAGCGGGGCTGGTTGGAATCAGTTATTCGAGGAGAAAGAAAGTCTGACTTTCAACTCTCGTAGTATAAAAAAACCCGCCTTTATGCGGGTTTTTTTATACAGACAATGAACAGGCCTCTCTTCCAGTTGGTGATATATCAGGTCAAAAATCTGGAGATAGACCAGGAAGTGTTGATTTTTTTAAGCCATTATTATTTGTCTCCATCCCTTTCATTCTGGCTTATATCGATCAACACCAGCTAGCCTCACCATGATCGGGATTATGTAACAACTCTCGTACATTAGCATCGAGAATCCTGTACCCCACATTCCCGTATAATAACTGTCGCCCGTCATTCAATACCAGTGTCGGACTACCGGGAACCCTGTAGTTTTCCTTTGCTTGATGGTCCAGGTGTAGCGCAGCATGTGCTTCACCGGAATCGATCAACTCATGGATTTTTTTTATCGGCAGCTCAAGTTTTTTTGCGATGTCATCCTGTATCTGGCTACGTGCTACGTCCAGCCCTGATCTGAAAAAAGCATCCCTGAATAACCAGATCACTTCTTCGAAGGAGGTCCTTCCGCCAAACGCACTAACGGGCTTATTCTCGATCTCACCCCTTGATGCCAGTAGCTGAATCGCTTTCAGATAAAGATGTGCAGCGGTCGATGATTCCGGTGCTACTTCTGTCCATAAGCCAGAGGAGAGAGTGATATGTGGCCACTGTTTTACAACATCGTCCAGATGCGCATTAAAACCTTCAAAACCACCTTTGCCTTCCCACACTTTTTTAACGTGTTGCTTACCCGCGCCAAAGATAGG
>DROB01000144.1 GCA_011321985.1 Gammaproteobacteria bacterium
CCACCCAACATACCACTTAGAAACATGAACAACCTGTCCCGGGCATAAGACAGGTTAGCCGAATGCATTTTTCTTACATGCTCGACCTCGGGTGAACGCCCCATGAAATGATAGAGGTGATCGACAAACTGGCGCAGGACTACTTCACCTCCAATCTGTGAATAGAGGCTATTTGATGTTCTTATGTTCATAATTTTTTCAGTCATTTAAAAATTTTTTATTCAATGGAATATCCATAGGCTGTTTTATACTGACTGCACCACGCAGCTCACCCGGTTTATAATCTGTCGCCTGATCAAACGGATAGTTCTTTTCCAGTTCAGCTCTCACCTCAGCAGGTATCTGCTCATCACTGCCGTGACACGATAAACACACGGGTTTAATGGCTAACGGTTTCATGAAACGAAAATAAGATCTGCCCGACTCTTCTACCACCTCGGTCTTTGCCATGGTGGAATATTTTTCACCACTATCAGCCAGTGCCTGAAATTCAGCCAGTGTCTTCTGCTCCCAACTGTCAGGGAAGCCCGTCAGGGCATTCCGTGGCTTCGATGTCACACGGGTCACCCGCCAGCCATTTTCCAGCGACAGTTCACTGGCGATAGCGGGTGCTAGCTCTTTGCATACCTTGATAGCGGCTACGGGCCCATGATTTTTCATCTCATTTCTAAGATGACCTCCCAGCCGCTTTAGAAATTGCTGCGTCACCTGTTGGGCCGCCTTTTGCCGTTGGCTATCACTGCTGTGCTGAAGTAACTCATTGGACAGAACCGTCGTCGATAGCAATAACAGCCAGATAAAAACCATTTTTCGAGTGAGATAACTATTAGAGAAAAACATGAAAAGCCCGAGTAAACCATTGATAGGATTAATTATATAATCATTGTCTAATATAGTAATTGATAAAAATCATTTGCCAGGCATAAGATTTATCAGAGGGTATGAGGAAAATAGAAAAGAAAGTTCGGAATGAACCAGTATTGAAACCGGATCAAAACATGATTTATATGCAATATAGCTTCAGAGCACCTCTATGAATTGATTGTACAGGCACTGTACAGCTCAAGAACCCTCTTAGCCAAAAGACCACTACCGGCCATTTGAGGGCATTCAGAAAAACAATTCATGTGTTTTGCGGGACCCCGTTTTATCTGGCAGTGGCTTTACTCTTTAGAAGAACTAGCCTGCGATGATAGCCTCTAAACCAGCGATATCCAGATCGAAATGATTGCTGCTTATCTCTGTCATCAGCTGTAGACGCTTGAATTCAGAGATGGTACGACTGGCTGTTTCGATGGTGATGCTCAATATCGAACCGATATCTTCCCGGCTAAAGATATAGCAATCCGTGGCTCCTTCCCTGTCAACCAAAAGCAGCAATAAATTGGCCATGCGTTTCTTTGCCTGACCGGTAGACAATTTGGTCAGCCAGGCATCCGCCTCGGTAAGTGCCTTCTGCCAACGGTTCATCAAGTTCTGATGTAACACGGGACTCTGTTGACTCAGACGTGTAACAGCTTCCTTCGGGTAACGACACAGCTGTGTCGGCCGCAGAACGACAGCTTCATGTTCATAGGTATGAGCCACCATCATCTCCAGCCCTAACACATCGGTACTCTTCACCAGACGGACGATGCGCTGTGTACCATCGGGCAGATATTGAACCAGCTTTATCAACCCATCTCGTATGGTAAAAAGATGGTGCCCCGATTCACCGATCTTATAGAGTACATCTCCCGGATTTAGCGTTAACTGTTCGACCGGCTCATGGACCGACTCAAAATCCTGCTCGGTCAAACCACTGAACAAAGCAGAGCTACGCAGTGAGCAATGCAGACAGTCGGTATTACTGCCATCCCATGCTTTTTTAATTGTCACTCGTTTTGTCAAAATAAGGCCTGGTCAACTATCATTTTTTGTAACCCGTCTTTTATAACCATACCGCTTTATTATAACGCTTGCTTCGTCACCATATCGAACTATCCACTGCTGCAACACCGTCTCACTGATCCTGACTCCCGATTGAAGCTGTTTTTTCAATCGATTCAAGCCTTCTTCCGAGATTCTCTGCTGCCGAGAGACACCGGGTACGGGTTTGATCGACTTCACCAGAACCACCAGCCGGAATTTAATTCAGCCTCACATTTTTTCAGCTGTGCTCCATATTTTCTCGCATTCTTATCTACCTTATTCGCCACTTTTATTAACCAGGGTTTTTTAGTATAGGTTTTATGTCTATATCCACCATGGCCTTCGTGGTAAGCGAGATACTGATTTTTTGCATCCCATCTGGAAATTTTTAATGTCTCATACGTCTTATTTCCGTACCAGCCGATAAAATCGACAGCATCCTCAAAATCATCCCTGTCCGCTCCCCAGTTATGTGTAGAGCGGATATACCAGTCCCAGGTATCATCTTTTACCTGCGCGTAACCATAGGCAGATGACTTCCGTCCGACAGGGATAATCCATAAAAAATATTCCATCTCCGTCTCAGCATCGTATTTGAAATGCGATTCCTGATGGATGATGGCCAGTTGGACGTGTATCGGCACCCCCCAACGCTCGAAGCTGTCCCTGGCATCATCATACCAGTCACTTTTTTCTCTGAATATCTCACAGCTATTATCGATATTTTTTGGTGGTGTATTCGAACAGGCTGACACCAGAACAATAAAAAACAGTGAGTAGAATTTCTGCATGATTTTTATTGTATCGTAATTACCTGTAACGAATGTTTAAAATAAAAAGTCCAGATTTAAAACTCCCCTCTAAATCTCCCTGTAACCAGGGTAAACCCGTCATTTTCATATGCAAGATCTTAATACCATCCTCGATAAACTACCGGAAGCCATAATGTAAACCACTATATCCATATACCTTTCCCGAATATTAAAGTGATCTTTTCTAATTACAATTGAGTACAGATATCTGATCCGAGGGGGATGACATGAAGAAGACGTTACAAACAGGGCTGATTTTGTTACTCGGTTACAGCACTTATCTACTGGCTGAGGATGAGATAACCGAATTACCGGAAAACTGTAACCCCCCCTTGCTAAATATGATCCAGTGTCCGATAGCAGATGATGTATCGATGGATGATGCCAGCGACTCCATGAAATTACGAGCAAATGCGCTGAACTTTAAACTGGTCGCTCACATGCCGCTATCTGAACAGGTCAAGGCGATGGGTGGGGAATCGAAGCGTATGGAAATATTTCAGTTCTGCGATGCCATGATCGCAGCAAAGATGGTGAAAAACAGTCTGATATTTGCCGGTTTTCTACCTTGCCGTATCGCTATGGTAGAAGACCAGAAAGGCAAGGCATGGCTGATCACGATGGACATGGATTCCATGGTGAAAAGTGCCGGTCTACCTGAAGAGTTAATCGGTGCAGCGACCACCGTGAGAAATAATATCTACAATATCCTGGCGGCCGGCGCTACGGGGGACCTGTAAAACCACCGGATTTTTATACAATCCTTAACGTCTGTTTCTTAATAAATGGGGAAGACAAAATGAATACAGCTTCAAAACAAAGCAAGGTTCGCCTGTCAGTGGTCATTTTTACGCTATGCCTGTTCACCGCAGGCTTCTGCAACGCGGGTGATATCGGTGCTGGAAAAACCCGGGCAGCAGCCTGTGTCGGTTGTCATGGCATGCAGGGTATCTCCGTTGCACCCAATTACCCGAATCTGGCTGGACAGAAAGAAAAATACCTGGCCAGCGCGATCAACAGTTATCGCTCAGGTGGCAGAAATGACCCTACGATGAAAGCGATGGTCGCGTCGCTGAGTGATGACGATGTCGCCAACCTCGCGGCTTACTTCTCAAGCTTAGCCAGCAACTAGACACACACGAGAGGCATCCTGGCATGGCTTTCACTGATACAATTCATATAACTTGTCTGCTCATATCGGTCGTTGTCATACCCTCACAGGGCCAGGCGGATTCATCACCTGTTCAGGCAACGATAAAAAATTTACCTGCCAGTATGGTCGCTTCAGAGAGCCGACCCAATGCACCCTCATTAGCCACCACAGAATCACACCGTAAACTCACTGTAAACGACTGGGAAAATCCGGAGATCTGCGGGGGCTGCCATACTACGCAATATCAGGGATGGAAAGGATCGATGCACTCAAACGCATTCAAGGACCCCATCTTTCAGGCTGAGTGGGCCCTTGCCGAAAAACAGATTGGTGGCAATATAGGAAACTTGTGTGGTGGCTGTCATGCTCCACCAGGCATGTTGAGCCAGACCATCAAGTTTGATCCTGCCCTGGGAAAACACGGTGGCTTCAGCGCGCCACCAGTCGCTGAACAGGGTGTGTCCTGCGATGTCTGTCATACCATCACGGGCTCGAGTTTCCAGAATTCTGTAGTAATGGAACACGGCAATGGCTCATACGTTTCATCCCCGGGGAAAACCAAACGGGGGCCATTAAAAGATGCCAGGTCACCTTATCACGATACCGCTTATTCCGAGCATCATACGAAAGCCGCCTTCTGTGGAAATTGCCATAATATCTTCAACCCGGTCAACCAGTACCCATTAGAACGAACTTATGATGAGTGGAAATATTCGGTCTACGCCCAGAACGATGTGCAATGCCAGGACTGCCATATGGTCCCCGTCGAAACCGCCATGCGTGTCGCCGATGAATTAAAACCCGCACGCAAATTAAAAGATCACGGACTGGCCGGTAAAGCCGCGATCGGCGCACAGAAAGAGCGTGAACTGACGCACGGACACGGTTTCGTCGGTGGCAATTCAGTTATAACCGCAGCCCTGGGTGATCCAGATTCTCGCCGCCACGCCCAGATCGCGATCAAGCGTTTGCGCTCAGCGGCAAAGCTCGATGTAAAACTGGAAAAAGTCAGAGGCCAGGGCCTCAAAGGACAGGATACGCTGCACAATCTGGAAATCAAAGTCACTAACCTGAGAGCCGGACACCACATGCCGACCAGCCTGACCTTCATCCGCGAGCTCTGGCTGGATGTCGAAGTAACAGACCAGAACGGTGCACCTGTGTTTCGCTCTGGCGCACTTGATAGCCACAGCGAGGTAGATACCAACGCCACCATGTTCAAATCTTATGCCGTCGATAAAGAAGGCAATCCGGCAAAATATATCTGGACAGTGGCGCGTTTTGACCGGCGCACCACCATCCCGCCAAAAGGACACCAATACGGGCGTTATGCCTTTAACATTCCGGCTGGTACCACCGAATTACGTGTACATACAAAATTGAACTATCGTTCATTCTCACAGCACTTCGTCGACCACCTCCTTGGGGAAGGTAAGATGAAAGTGCCCACTGTGGTGATGAATGACATCGAAACCCGCTATAAGATACCCGGTTTAGCCATCGCATCCACGACCAATAATTTAACACAGAGTGATGCCGAAAAAGAGAGCAACCGCCTGCTCGAAGAATATCTGGGCCCGGAGATCGCGATGCAGGATATAAACAGGCTCTCCCGGGCATGCGCTGCCTGCCATGGCAAAGAAGGGATCAGTCGTAAAGACATCTACCCCAATATCGGTGGGCAAAACGAGTCCTATCTGCTCAGTGCGCTCCGTGCTTATCAGAGCGGATCGCGTAACAGTGAACGCATGAATGCCATGACCAAAGATCTGAATGATAAGCAATTGCAGAACCTGGCGGCTTATTATTCAGCGATGACAAAAGCACAGCTGAAAAAAAATCAGAATCGTACTGAATAAAAGATCCCCGCAAGCAGGCGAGGTATACACTGGTGACGAAAGTTAACGGGACCACAACGCCCATATATAGAAATAATATGCAGAATCACCGCTGTCCCATTAACTATTGAAGGAATGAAATCCAGCAAATGACTGAGACCGTATGCCGCACAGACGCGGCATCCGAGCACACATGGATATGTTTACAGCGTGTCTCAGTCATTTGCTGGGTTTCATGTCTCGGGTTATATAACCATATTATATGAGCCGGTAATGTCGCCCTTTCAGCTGACAACAGAGGAAGTTGACGGGACAGTAGTGATGTAGAGTCAAAAAACAAAAAAGCCCTGCTGTTTCCAGCAGGGCTTTTGCTTACACGAGTAAGTGAGCTGCAGTTACATCATGCCGCCCATACCACCCATACCGCCCATGTCACCACCACCCATGGCTGGAGCCTCATCCTGAGGGAGTTCGGCAACCATACATTCGGTGGTAATTAACAGACCTGCAACAGACGCTGCATTCTGCAGTGCCGTACGGGTTACTTTAGTAGGATCGAGGATACCCATCTTGATCATGTCACCGTATTCACCGGTTGCTGCATTGTAACCATAGTTGCCTTTTTTCGATGCAACATTGGCCAGTACCACAGAGGCTTCATCACCCGCATTTTCGACGATCTGACGAAGTGGATCTTCCATCGCGCGACGTGCGATCGCGATACCGACATCCTGATCATGGTTGTCACCAGACAGCTTGTCGACCGCTGCACATACACGGATAAGAGCGACACCACCACCGGGTACCACGCCTTCTTCAACCGCTGCGCGGGTCGCGTGAAGCGCATCTTCTACACGTGCTTTTTTCTCTTTCATCTCAACTTCGGTTGCTGCACCAACTTTGATGACAGCCACGCCGCCTGCTAACTTAGCAACACGTTCCTGAAGTTTTTCGATATCATAATCAGAGCTTGCATTCTCGATCATGGCACGGATCTGCCCGACACGTTCCTTGATGTCTTTTGCTGAACCTGCACCGTCAACGATCACGGTATTCTCTTTAGAAATCGTAATACGTTTAGCCGTACCCAGGTCTTCTAATGTTGCTTTCTCTAATGATAGGCCAACTTCTTCTGAGATAACGGTCGCTTTGGTCAGTACCGCCAGATCCTGCATCATCGCTTTACGACGATCACCGAAACCCGGTGCTTTAACCGCGCAGACTTTAACGATACCGCGCATGCTGTTTACCACCAGTGTCGCCAGCGCTTCACCTTCAACATCTTCTGCCACAATCAACAGCGGACGACTGGCTTTAGCAACAGCTTCCAGCGTTGGCAGCAATTCACGGATATTTGCGATCTTTTTATCGAACAGCAGAACAAACGGGTTTTCCAGATCAGCACTCATGGTCTCCTGATCATTGACGAAATAAGGCGACAGGTAACCGCGATCAAACTGCATACCTTCAACGATCTCAAGTTCATTTTCCAGAGAGGTGCCTTCTTCTACGGTGATAACGCCTTCTTTACCCACTTTATCCATCGACTCAGCGATGATATCACCTACGCTGGTATCCGAGTTTGCAGAGATGGTTCCGACCTGTGCGATAGCATCCGTGGTGGCACAGGGTTTTGATAATTTCTTAAGGGCTTCTACAGCGGCTACGGTTGCTTTGTCGATACCGCGTTTCAGATCCATCGGATTCATACCGGCAGAAACCGACTTCATACCTTCACGGACGATACCCTGAGCCAGGACAGTCGCAGTGGTCGTACCGTCACCCGCGATATCGGAGGTCTGTGATGAAACTTCTTTCACCATCTGCGCTCCCATATTTTCGAACTTGTCTTCCAGTTCGATCTCTTTGGCAACCGAAACACCGTCTTTAGTGATGGTGGGTGCGCCGAAAGATTTTTCTAATACTACGTTACGCCCTTTAGGGCCTAATGTTACTTTTACTGCATTGGCCAGGATGTTAACCCCGTTAACCATACGGCTACGTGAATCATCGCCAAAACGTACGTCTTTTGCTGACATATCTAAATTCCTCTTAAACTGCTTAAATTAATGTTTTTATCGTGCTGCTGACTTACGCCGCGATGACACCCAGGATGTCTTCTTCACGCATGATCAGTACTTCAGCACCATTGATCTTGATCTCTGTACCCGAGTACTTGCCAAACAGGATCTTGTCACCGACTTTTACGTCCATGGCCAGCACATCGCCAGAATCATTTACTTTGCCTTTGCCTACGGCGATCACTTCACCTTCAGCCGGTTTTTCTGCGGCTGAATCCGGAATGACGATACCACCGGCACTGGTGCGTTCTTCTTCCATACGTTTAACGACTACGCGGTCGTGTAATGGACGTATTTTCATTTTTGTGTTCCTCTAGATAGAAATAATATTATTAAGGTTTTAGCACTCTCTTTGCTTGAGTGCTAATCATAACGACGAAACCTTCGGAGTCAATAGCTATCACACCAAAAGTTCAGATGATTTGGTAAATAAGGTCGATTTTGATGAATACAAGGCTTGAGGCAAAAAATTACCGGAAAAAAGTGTCAACTTCAACTCTCATGCTCTGCCCGGGACCAAGACAGGCTAATCTTCGCGGTGATATTCACCCTCGATAGTACGGCCAACTTTAGGTCGGGCCGTATCATGCGGCTCTGATTCAGACGAGCGATTCTGCCCTTGCTGAAATCCACCTGGGCCGGCGCTAAAGCCGGTACGCACCCTGCCCTTCGTCATCAGATACCGGATGATCGCCTGTCGACTGGCTGGAATCAGGCATAAGAAACCGAGGGTATCAGTGATGAATCCCGGCGTAATCAACAGGACACCGGCTACCGCCAGCGCGATACCTTCCATCATTTCCATCGCCGGTATCTGGCCCTGTGCCATGTTTCGCTGGGCTTTGGCCAATGTACTCATGCCCTGCACGCGCAATAAATTAACACCGATGACCGCTGTCAGTATGACCAGAATAACGGTCCAGAAAGCCCCTATGGCCTCGCCTACAACGATGATGAAGTACAGTTCGACGAGTGGGATAATAATAAATAGTAATGGCATAGCTACAATTCTTTCGGGTTATTTAGCGGGATTTTACTTCTTTAAGGCAAAATTAAGGCGTTCTTTGCTAGTATTACTGACACATCCAGACCAATAAAGTTGTCATTGAACCTGTCAGACAGATTATGTCTAATCATCATCCTGCATATTTCAACCATAAAGAAACCAATATGAAAAACATCGTTAAAACTTTTCTGCCATTCCTGGCCTTACTCATCTTTAGTTTTACCTTCAGTGTACCGTCATCAGCAGCCGAAGGGTTTAACCTGCTTGATGGCCTCGGCGGACAGGACGATATTCTCGATCCGGATGAAGCCTTCAAGGTCAGCTACGAGACTCAACCCGGGCAATTCAAGGTTAACTGGGTCATCGCCGAGGGTCATTACCTGTATCGCGAGAAAATGCAGGTTACCGCCGACGACCCCGCCCTTATCGCGCGGCCTCTAATCATGCCCGCTGGCGAGGAAAAAGATGACCCTGTCTTCAATAAGACACTGCATGTCTTCCATAACTTCGCCGATGCAACGTTAGCCTATCAGTTCACTAATGATGGTGACAAAGATGTCACTTTCAAGGTTAAATACCAGGGTTGTTCAGAAGTTTCTGGCATCTGCTATCCGCCTCAGACAAAAAAGTTCACCGTCCGCTTATCTCCCATCTCCGCAGCTCAGGCAGCAGAGATACAGACGGCGGTACGCACCGAAACATCCGAACCTGTCTCAGAACAGGATGAGATCAGCAATGCACTTCGCAGCGGCAATACGCTGTTGACGCTGTTCGTATTTTTTGGTGCCGGACTACTGCTTGCCTTCACCCCCTGCGTATTCCCGATGATCCCTATTTTATCGGGTATTATCGTCGGACAGGGCGAGACCATATCCACTCGTAAGGCTTTTTACCTCTCACTGGTCTATGTTCTCGCTATGGCGATGACCTATACCATCGTCGGCATCCTGGTCGGACTGTCGGGCGAAAATATCCAGGCCTGGTTCCAGAACCCCTGGATCATCGGCAGCTTCGCCATCATCTTTGTCGCTCTGTCTTTCTCCATGTTCGGTTTTTATGATCTACAGATGCCAGCAAGCATACAGAGCAAACTGACCAATGTCAGCAACAGCCAGCAGGGTGGCAATATTATCGGTGTTGCTATCATGGGTTTCCTGTCTGCATTGATTGTCGGTCCCTGTGTCACCGCACCACTGGTGGGTGCACTCATCTATATCGCAGAGACCGGTGACGCGGTGCTCGGTGGCATGGCGTTATTCTCCCTGAGCATGGGAATGGGTGCGCCCCTTTTAGTCATCGGTGCGTCAGCCGGTAAGATGCTTCCCAGAGCCGGTATGTGGATGGATGCAGTCAAAGCCGTGTTTGGTGTGTTATTACTCGGCCTTGCCATCTGGCTACTGGAGAGGGTCACACCGGCAGGCTTTACCATGGCATTATGGTCAGCGCTGATCATCGTTTCCGCTATCTATATGGGTGCAATCGATGCCCTGCCCGAAGGCTGCAGTGGCTGGAAAAAACTGTGGAAAGGACTGGGAATTTTATTACTGATCTACGGTATCATCATCGCCCTGGGACTGGCCAGCGGAAACCGCAATGTATTTCAGCCACTGAAAGGTCTGGCTGGCTCATCCAGCACCTCCGTCGCTGTCGAACACTTAAAGTTCAAACAGATCAAAGGTGTCGATGGGCTAAACACCGAACTCGCTAAAGCAAAAGCCGCAGGAAAAACGGTGATGCTGGATTTTTATGCTGACTGGTGCGTTTCCTGTAAGGAGATGGAGGCATTGACCTTTGCTGACCCCGGAGTGCAGAAAGCACTGGCTGATGTCGTCCTGCTGCAGGCGGATGTCACTGCTAACGATGAAAAAGATACTGCGCTCTATAAACGGTTTGGTATCATCGGTCCACCCTCCATCATGTTTTTTGATGTCGATGGTAACGAACGGAAAAACTACCGGGTAGTGGGTTATATGCCAGCCGAAAAGTTTAGCCAGCATATTAAACGCGCACTGAATTAAGTTCCCGTCTGATCATTCGAGCGGATTTCAGTTAAAATCAGCCATCCGATTCAAACCTGTATCTTTATTTTAACCCGATGAAAAACACTCTGATATTTATTATCGCCATCATCATCGCTGGCGGCAGCGGTTTTATCCTGCAACGATACCTCAACGAACAGGTGGGTAACAATAACCCGGCCATCGGTCAGCAACGCACCGAGTTTGCCGCCATGGATCTTGAGGGTCGGCTACGCAATATTAAAGAATGGGATGGTAAACTCATCTTCCTCAATTTCTGGGCGACCTGGTGTCCTCCATGCAAAAAAGAAATACCCGCTTTTGTCGAATTGCAGCAAGCTTATGGTGACCAGGGGCTACAGATAATAGGTCTTGCCATCGATGATGTTGATTCCGTCACAGAATTTGCCAGGGCAACCGGCATGAATTATCCCAGCCTGCTGGTTCAGAGCGACGGTGTGACACTGTCAAAACGCTTCGGCAACGGGGCCGGGGTACTCCCGTACACCGTAATCATCAATCGTAAAGGCGAAGTTAGCGACACGATCATGGGAGAACTAAGCAAAAAACGTGCAAAAAAGATACTAAAAAAATATGGCATACATCTATAAATGAGTGAAATTTGAACTATTTCACGAATTTCGCTACAAATTCGCCGAAATACTAGACATTTAGTTCATTTTTATGCAGAATTATTAGCATATTCTTATTTTCGCCTGGAATGTGGCCTGTTTTACGGTCACTAAAACACTTGATATGCCCGATTTGCTCGTTATCAACGGCCCCAATCTAAACCTGTTAGGTACACGCGAACCTGAACATTATGGCTCCGATACACTCGACAGCATCAACGATAAACTATATGAGCTGGCAGCTGACAGCCATTTCAGCCTGCAGAGCGTACAAAGCAACGCTGAAGTTGAGCTGATAGAGCATATCCACAATGCCGTCCAGAATAATGTCCGGTTTATCATCATCAACCCGGCCGCCTTTACCCATACCAGTGTGGCACTACGCGATGCTCTGAGCGGTGTTGATATTCCATTTATTGAAATTCATTTATCCAATGTTCACGCACGCGAGGCATTTCGTGAACATTCCTATTTTTCTGACATCGCTGTTGGTGTTATTTCCGGCCTGGGTGCACAGGGTTACGAACTCGCGTTACAGGCCGCTATATTGCAGTTGAAGCAGACACCATTACAACAGGGCTAAGCCCAAAAGGTACAATCCTATGGATATTCGTAAAGTAAAAAAATTAATCGAGCTACTGGAAGAATCCGGTATCGCCGAGATCGAAATTAATGAAGGTGAAGAGTCCGTCCGTATCTCCCGTTACCCCACAGGTCAGGCAATGCCAGTACAGCAATTTGCGGCACCGGCACCTGCTGCACCCGCTGCTGTAGCCCCCGCAACTCCCGAACCTGAAAGCACCGCCGATAACTGTGCCATTAGCGGACATACCGTGAATGCACCCATGGTCGGTACTTTCTACACCTCCGCTTCTCCCGGTGCGCCTGTCTTCTGTAAAGTCGGTGATCGCGTCAATGAAGGCGATACTGTCTGTATTATCGAGGCGATGAAAATCCTCAACCAGATCGAAGCAGATAAGTCCGGTGTAATCAAAGCCGTGCTCGTCGAAAATGCACAGCCTGTCGAGTTTGGTCAACCTCTCATCGTTATAGAATAAGGCATAGACACATGTTATCCAAAGTTGTTATTGCCAATAGGGGCGAAATTGCATTACGCATACTCCGCGCATGCCGTGAGCTCGGCGTAAAAACCGTAGCGGTTCATTCCGATGCCGACCGTGACCTGAAACATGTGAGACTGGCTGATGAATCTGTCTGCATAGGACCCGCTCCATCTGACCAGAGTTACCTCAACGTGCCGGCCATCATCAGCGCTGCCGAAGTGACTGATGCGGTCGCCATCCATCCGGGTTATGGTTTCCTGTCCGAGAATGCTGACTTCGCCGAACGCGTAGAGGACAGTGGGTTTATTTTTATCGGCCCCTCTTCAGAATCTATCCGTATCATGGGCGACAAGGTCGAAGCGATCAAGGCGATGAAGAGTGCAGGGGTCCCCTGTGTGCCCGGCTCAGACGGTCCACTCGGCGACGATAACGATGAGAATCTCAAGTTAGCCAACAAGATCGGTTACCCTATCATCATCAAAGCCGCTGGCGGTGGTGGTG
Organism: Gammaproteobacteria bacterium; assembly: GCA_011321985.1. Taxonomy (GTDB): domain Bacteria; phylum Pseudomonadota; class Gammaproteobacteria; order SZUA-229; family SZUA-229. The sequence continues at coordinate 13,017 of DROB01000144.1, forward strand.
GTCGTGGTATGCGCGTGGTGCATTCAGATGCAACACTGACAAACTCGATCGCACTGACCAAGCAAGAAGCCGGAACCTTTTTTGGTAACAGCATGGTGTACATGGAGAAATACCTGGAAACACCGCGACATGTCGAGATACAGGTATTATCTGATGGTCAGGGCAACGCGGTTCATCTGGGCGAACGTGATTGCTCCATGCAGCGCCGTAATCAAAAAGTGGTAGAAGAAGCCCCCGCTCCCGGCATCACCCCCAAACAACGTAAAAAGATCGGCCAACGCTGTGTCGATGCCTGTAACAAGATCAAATACCGGGGTGCCGGTACTTTTGAATTCTTATACCAGGACGGTGAATTTTATTTCATCGAGATGAATACCCGGGTCCAGGTAGAACACCCTGTTACCGAAATGATCACCGGTATCGACATCATCAAAGAACAGCTATACATCGCTTCGGGTGAAAAACTGCGTATGAAACAGAGTGATATCGAAATTAATGGTCATGCCATCGAGTGCCGCCTGAATGCCGAGCATCATAAAACCTTTATCCCCTCACCCGGAAAAATCGAACGCTACCACCCTCCTGGTGGCCCCGGTATCCGCGTTGACACACACATCTATGGTGGCTACACCGTACCGCCACATTATGATTCGATGATCGGCAAATTGATCGCCTATGGCTGCAACCGGGAGGTCGCTCTGGCCCGCATGCAGGGTGCGCTCGATGAGATCAGTATCACCGGTATCAATACCAATATCGAACTGCATAAAGAGATCCTCAGCGATGCGAATTTTCAGGCTGGCGGAACCAACATCCACTATCTCGAAAAGAAACTGGGGATATAATCTGCATTGATCCAGGTACGAACATGTCGTACCCACATAGTCCACTGTGCGAAATTAAACGACCGCTTCCGACGCAAAGCGGACTGTCGTGCGAAACTATTTTTCTTCCCGGAATACCACATAGGCGACATTAAAGGCGTATCGTTGTCAGCGAAAATATAGCTAAAAGCAGACCTTCATATTAATTGCTAAAATCGTGGTCTGTCCCCGATTATTCGATTATTTTTTATACCTAAAAAATAATAAACGTAGCAATTAATAAATGATTATGCTATTTTGTACGTAATATCGTACAAAAAGGTGTTTACTATGCAACCAATTAATCTTAAAGAAGATGTCCAACCACTTTCAGAATTCAGGTCAGGCGTTAGCTCATTTATACAGCAAGTTACTGAAACTAAACGCCCTTTATTGATAACTCAGCATGGTAAAGGGGTAGCGATTCTAACTGATGTCGAAGAATTTGAAAATTTGACAGCACGTTTAGATTTACTCGAAAGCATCTATAAAGCTGAAGCTCAAATTAATGATGGCAAAGGCATTTCTCATGATGACGCTAAGTCTATTGTATTAAAGAGCATTAAAACTTGAAAATAATCTGGTCTCCATTAGCAGTTGAGCAAGTCCAAGACATTGCAGCATATATCGCTCTTGATAAACCATCAGTAGCAATTGAATGGGCTGAAAAAATATTTAATTCTGTAAACCAGTTAATAGAATTTCCAGATAGCGGTCGTATTGTTCCTGAAATAAAACGAAAAGAAATTAGGGAGCTTGTGCTTAAAAACCATCGAATTATTTACAAGGTTAAATCAAAAGAAATTTTAATTTTAGTTGTTAAATATTATCACCAAATATTAAAGAAAGATGATGTAAAGGTATAACAATTCATTCAACGTTAACCAATTTTATACGCCGCTTTGCTCTGTATAAAATTGGCAAATTAATTCGGACGTTATGTCCAATAAAAAAAGGTGACGGAGGGATTTAAAATTAACCAATTGTGAATGTCTCTTATTGCGGTGATTTTCTCTATTAGAACAATTGAACCATGGTCGCCTATGTGTTGTTTGCAGACATGTAATACTAAGTTGTTGACCGTCCGCTTATGGCCGCTAGCGGTCTTTGGAGTAAAAAGAAGTTAAACCATACTAGTGGCCTGTGCGTTCAGGTTCAAGCTGTTACATATCACTTACGTGATACCTCATAACCTTTTTCTTTCAAAGCACTGACAATGCCTTTCTCACCTATCAGGTGCCCGCTGCCGACAACAACAAAATAACGCCCTTTCTGCTGCAACATGCCATCAATCTTCTCAACCATCCTGCTGTTCCTGTCATAGAACAGGCTCTCATAGATGGCACTGAATGCAGGGTATTTGGTCAGCGCGTCTTCAAACAACAATTTATTCATCTCTGCTTCATCGCCCTGTTTCCAGAAACGCACCATATCGGCCATCAGTAGTTCGGACTCATCCAGTGAGTACAGACTCTCTTTCAGTAACAGCTCACCATCTGGAATATTCAGAAACAGATTTATCTGTTGTTCCAGGGTTTCAAGTTCGATGATCTTTTTCTGCTTGTCTGCCTGTGATGCTTTCGCCAGGAAATAGGCATCGATGCCTAGCTGTGGCGCGAAACCCATCTGCATGATCTGGATAGAGGTCAAGGTCAGCACCAGGATGCCCGGCTTATAATTTTTTATCGTATCGTAAGATACGTTCAGGTAACGCAATCGCTGGCGTAACTGCAACCAGGTCTCTTCGCTGATGACATCTTTTATCGTCGTACTGTCTTTGTAGGTCCCTCTCTGAGCGATCAACTGACTGTACGTATTGCTGTCTATATGGTTGATATCGAGCTCGACGACCAGCGCATCGGAATGCTCGAATGCCTCTTCTATCCTTTCTCTCAGCGGGTAAAAACCACTTTTTGCAAAATGGATAGACCCCATCAGATAGACCACAGCATTATCTGATTTCACCTGCCAGAAAAAAGCTTTGTCATCTTTAGCTAAAGCAGAAGTGACATTCAGTAATACGATGAGCGAAAGAAGAAGCTTCGCCAGGTTCCTATGCATTTTTTAATTCCAGTGCACGTTTATAGACATCATTTTTATTCTCGCCGGTCAACTTCACCACCAGACTGACTGATTGCTTAACCGGTAGTTCAGCCATCAGGATGGAGAGATAATCATCCACCTGTGTGCGATCAGTCGTATCATCACCCGCACCTTCAACGATGACGACGATCTCACCCTTACGCTGATTCTCATCCGTTTCAACCCAGGGTATCACTTCAGATAAGGTCATCCTTTTTATGGTCTCAAATGTTTTGGTTAACTCCCTGGCGAAGGTGACCCGTCTGTCTGTGCCAAAGGTAGTCTGCATATCCTTCAGGGTATCGATGATACGGTGGCATGAAACATAAAAGATCATAGTACGTTTCTGCTCGGCGAGCGGCTCGAAAAACTGTAGCCTGGATCCCTGTCTGGCGGGTGGGAAGCCTTCGAAGGTAAAACTGTCTGTTGCCAGACCCGCCGCACTGAGAGCAGCGATAGCGGCACAGACACCGGGCACAGGGACCATCCTGATACCTTTATCATGCCCCCGCATCACTAAACGATAACCAGGATCACTGATCAACGGTGTGCCTGCATCCGAGATCAATGCGATGGACTTTCCTGATTCGAGATCATCAAGCAATCTGGGTGTCATCCGCTCTTCATTATGCTCATGATAAGCCAGTGTTCTTGTTTTGATACCCAGGTGAGATAACAGACGCTGGCTATGGCGTGTATCTTCCGCCGCGATGATATCGACCTGCCCCAGTACGGATACTGCTCGCAGCGTGATATCAGCTAAATTGCCTATAGGGGTAGCAACAAGATACAATGTGCCCGGTGACACATCCAACTCCTGTTGCTCTGGCTTTTGCTGATTTATTTCAGACTGATTATCGATTGACACACATACACTCACAAAACATACTATTTACTTACAACGACATAACTTACTACTCGATACTATCTTGAAAACACATACATTAAAACTTTTTTTACTCACTGTTGTCATTACCAGCACCATCACACTGACGGCCTGCGATACCCGGCCGGTAAAGCCGGAACAGCCAGCGACCGAAGGGCTACGCCCGGTCACTGAAGAGCAGGCTACACTATCAGAAGAGGCCGAACGCTGGCTGCTGCGCGCAGATAACAGCGATAACCAGACAGAACAAGCAAGGTACCGTGTCCTTGCTGCCCGTTCATATATCGAAGCCGATAAAATTGATCTGGCCAGGCAACAGCTGGAGACCATAAAGCGCAACGCCAGTCCGACTGCTGACAAAACCACAGTGGCGGCCATTTCACTACTATCAGCCGATATCGCCATAGCCGAAAAAAACAGCATCCTGGCCAGTCAATTTATCGCAGAGGCCAGTCCCGTAACACGGGAACAACAACTTTATTTTTACGCCCTGAAAGCTGATCTGGATTATTTAACAGGAAAATACATGTTTGCCGTTGATCGACGCGTGCAGCTCGATGCCTACCTTATCGACGAGAAGGACAAAAACCGGAATAACAAAAAAATATGGGCTGCCCTGTCGACACTGTCCACCACTCAGTTAAATAATCAGCGCACCGATAATCCAGTCATCAGTGGCTGGCTAGATCTGGCCAGGGTGATGCGATCTGGTCAGAAAAACATCAGCAAGCTCGAAAATGATCTACTCGACTGGGGCACACGAAATCCTGCTCACCCTGTCAGCAAGGCCTTCCTGAGTGAACTTATTGATAATTATCAGGCAGATTCTTTGACGGCGAAGCATATCGCGGTATTACTGCCGATGAGTGGGAGCCTGTCAAAAGTCAGCGCTGCGATAAAAAATGGCCTGCTGAGTGCTTATTATAATGATGCTGATGCGTCGATAAAACCTGCCATCGATTTTTATGACAGCAGTGATGATTCACAATCATTCCGGCAATTATACGAACAGGCTATCGACAGAGGAGCCACCGACATCATCGGTCCACTGGACAAGACCACCATCAATCAGCTGGCCCAGCAAAGAGAACTGGCCGTTCCTGTGCTCACGCTCAATTATTCCGAAAACGTATTCAATAATACTGAAAACCTGTTTCAGTTTGGCCTCTCACCGGAAGATGAGGCAAGACAGGTCGCTGAACTCGCCATCCGACAGAACAAACTTCGCGCCGCGGTCTTTTATCCCGATAGTGATTGGGGGATGCGCTTGAATAAAGCCTTCAGTGAGCATTATGAGTCACTGGGCGGCAAAGTCCTGGCTGTAAAAAACTATACCACCAGCAGTAATGACTACAGGCGACCTATCAGGGCACTATTCAATCTGGACCTGAGTGATATCAGGCACCGCAGGGTAGAAAATATAATCAGCGCGAGAACACAGAGTGAGCCTTATCGCCGCCAGGATATCGATATGATCTTCCTCGCTGCAACACACCATTCTGCTCGCGGCATCATGCCCGCATTTAAATTTCATCACGCCAGCACCCTTCCCGTCTATTCGACATCACATGTCTATACCGGAAAGATCAACCGGGACCTGGACCGTGATCTGGACGGCCTGACATTCTGCGACCTGCCGTGGATATTACAGAACACATCACCACTGAAAAAAGTTTTTATCCAGAACTGGCCCCGGCAGGAAAGCCTCACACGCCTGTTCGCCCTGGGCATAGATGCCTATCACCTGGTGTACAACCTCGACTACCTGAAAAAAAATAGCTACGCTTTTTATGATGGACAGACGGGGAACATACAACTGGACGAGAATAATCGTATCACCCGAAAATTACTCTGGGCCCGATTCAAAGGAGGAAAACCGGTCTATTTCGAACCCGTTCTCCCTGAACTTACCGATGTAACGCAGACCAGCAGTGAAAACAAGCCTTGACGAAGCATTGATCGATACCTCATATCTATTTTGAAAGCCACACACTTACAGCAGGGAGAAGATGCAGAAGCCGCTTGCTGCCGCTACCTCAAATCCCGGGGTCTGAGGCTGGTCAGTAGAAATTTTAGCAGCCGATTCGGTGAAATAGATATCATCATGTTAGATAAAAAAACACTGGTGTTCGTCGAAGTCCGTTTTCGCAGCAACCCTTATTTTGGTGGCGCACTCGAGAGCATAACCCCTTCCAAACAGGCTAAATTACGAAGAACAGCCGAATATTATCTGCAGAAAAACAGGCAGCATGAAATCGCACGTTTTGATGTTGTATCCGTATCAAAAAACACTCAAACTACGATGAGAAAACAACCGTATACTTTTGACTGGATAAGCAATGCTTTCTGATAGCCCCGGCTCCTCCTGGTAACACTCTTATGGATTTAATCTCGCGAATAAACAGAAATTTTCAGGACAGTATCAGCACCAAGCAACTGGCATCTGAAATCCTTGAGGAACCCATAAGCCGCAGCTCCAAGATCATCACACAATGCTTTCTGAGTGGCGGTAAAGTCCTGTCCTGTGGCAACGGTGGTTCAGCAGCCGATGCCCAGCACTTCTCATCAGAGATGTTAAACCGTTACGAACTGGAGCGTCCCGGCCTGCCCGCCATCGCGCTGACCACCGACAGCTCTACCATGACTTCGATCTCCAACGACTACCATTACAATCAGGTATTCTCCAAACAGGTCACAGCACTGGGGCACGCAGGCGACATATTACTCGCAATCAGCACCAGCGGTAACTCCGAGAACATCAATGCAGCAATCGATGCGGCACATGACCGGGATATGGTGGTCATCGCTCTAAACGGCAAATCAGGTGGTGAGATGATGGAACGACTCTCCATCAACGACATCGAGATCAGGGTGCCTTCTGAATCGACTGCCCGTATACAGGAAGTCCATCTACTGGTCATTCATTGTATCTGCGATCTGGTAGATCACCAGTTGCTGGGGGGATAACTTCTTTTTTATTGCTTCCATGTTTCTGCATGGAGGCTATAAAGAGGATAGGTGCTTATTTCACGACATGGAGGCTGGGCCGTCCAGGTTTGTCAGGATCCGGATCATCATTATCACTATCCGGTGCCGAGACCGCGCCATCATCCTCGGAAAACATCATACCCTGCCCGTTCTCTTTCGCGTAGACCGCCAGCACCGCTTCGATAGGGATGAACAACCCCATCGTCTTGCCTGAGAAACGCGCACTGAAAGATATATCCGTATCACCGAGGACCAGGCCACTGATGGCCATGGGTGCAATATTGAGGATGATTTTACCATTCTGGACGTGCTCGGAAGGCACCTGCACGCCATCGACAGAAACATCGACCAGCAGATGCGGGGTCATCCCATTATCAGCGATCCACTGATACATGGCACGGACGAGATAGGGGCGACTGGAAGTCATCTGCATAACAGGTAGTATAGCAATTTATAAGCGATCTGGAACAGCTCAGGCTGCCGGCTCTCCCATCTCTGGTTTTACAATCTTAGCTCACGCTCTGCCTCGGTAAGACTTAACACGAAGCCTTCACGTTCGAACAGCCGATCAGCGTAAGAATTAATCACCTTTGCCTCCTTGGGCAGTTCTATCCCGTAATGACGCAGTCGCCACAGAATAGGCGCAACACTGGCATCGACCAGAGTAAAATCTTCACTCAGAAAATAAGGCATCGCCGAGAATATCTCGGCTACCGATGCGATACTTTCTGTCAGATCTTTCTTCGCTTTGGTAACCGCTTTCTCACCCTTGGTCTCGATGATATTGACCAGAGGGTACCAGTCCTGCTCCACCTGGAACAGGGCCAGGCGGGTCTGTGCCCGCTGCACAGGCCCGACAGGCATCAATGGCGGGTGCGGGAAGCGTTCTTCCAGATACTCCATGATAACCCGTGAGTTATATAACACCAGGTCACGATCGACCAGCGTCGGCAATGAACCATAAGGGTTCAGATCGATCAGATCTTCAGGTAGTTTTTTAGGATCAACCTGGATAACCTCGTGGACAATGTCCTTTTCGTTTAAAACGATACGAGTGCGGTGACACTCGATAGACAATGCCGATGTATATAAATTCATAGTATTTCCAATCGTGGAGGATCGATTTGATAAAACAAATCAGTGTGTGCATCATAGAACTATTCACAGGCACTGGATGTGTTCCTCATGGAGCATATCCAGTGCCTGATAAAATAATTCTAGTGCACGTCTTTCCAG
>DROB01000145.1 GCA_011321985.1 Gammaproteobacteria bacterium
ACTCAGTAGACCCTGTTATCTGCCAATCTGCCTGACAAAATAGTTACAAATACAGATTGAAGAGAAAACAGAATCGCGTATATTACTAGCTTAGCAAAGGCGAGAGTAGTGCCGGGACCAAATTGGTGAACAAAAAAACGAATAACTCCGATATCAAGTGTGATGAACATGTGGACTGGTTCCGGCAATCAGCACCCTATATCCATGCACACCGGGGAAAAACCTTTGTTATCCTGTTCGGCGGTGAAGCGGTCGAACATACGGGGTTTGCCCACCTGATCCAGGATATTGCTCTACTGGGTAGCCTGGGCGTACGCATCGTACTGGTACATGGCGCCCGGTCCCAGATTCAGCAACAACTGGATATACTGGATATACGGTCTGAATTTGCTGATGGTCTACGCATCACGTTAAACGAAAATATGCCTGCCATCGAGCAGGCCGTCGGCCAGGTGCGTATGCGCATCGAAGCACAGCTCTCTATGGGCCTGCCCAATACACCGATGGCCGACGCATCCGTACGCGTAGTCTCCGGCAACTTTATTACTGCACGCCCTTATGGTATCCGTAACGGGATCGATTTCTGCCAGACGGGCAATGTCAGAAAGGTCGATGCCGAAGCGATCAAACAACAACTCGAGAATAACAATGTCGCTCTCATCTCTCCCATCGGTTACTCACCTACCGGGGAAGTGTTCAACCTGCGCGCTGAAGATATAGCCACAGAGACCGCTATCGCCTTAAATGCCGACAAATTAATTTTTGTCATGGAAAATAATGGTGTCACAAATAAAAAGGACGCATTATTGCAACAACTTGATTTGCCGCGGGCAGAAAACTGGCTAAATGACCACCGTGGTAAAAAAGAGACCATCACCGACCGTGAGACACAGGCACACCTGGATAACGCAGCCCATGCCTGCCGTGGCGGTGTTCAGCGCGTACATCTGATCAGCCGGAAGATTGATGGTGCATTACTGCTGGAACTATACACGCGCGACGGCATCGGCCCTCTCGTAACAGCGGGCAACTACGAAGGCTTGCGCACAGCCGGCATCGAAGATATCGGCGGCATCCTGGAATTAATCTCACCTCTGGAAAAGAACGGCATCATGGTGAAACGCTCGCGCGAACAGCTCGAACTGGATATAAATAACTTTACCGTCATCGAACGTGACGGCATGATCATCGCCTGCGCCGCTATCTTTACTTTCAAAAAAGAGCAGGCCGCTGAACTTGCCTGCCTGGCAGTGCATGAAGACTACCAGATACATGGCCGCGGTGATGATCTGATGCAACATATCGAATGGCAGGCAAGAAAAAAACACATGAAAAAAATATTCACCCTCACCACACAGACCATGCACTGGTTTATCGAACGGGGCTTTGTCGAATGCAGTGCAGATGATTTACCCATGGAAAAGAAATCGTTGTATAACTATCAACGTAATTCAAAAGTCTTCTGCAAGCCAGTAAACTAGGGCACGACTTATCCATGAACGTCCTACGGGTACCACAGAGTATCATCGAAGAAAATGTTTTTAATGCACTCAAAGAAGACATCGGCGATGGCGACATAACCGCCGAATTAATCCCTCGTGACAATATCTCACTGGCAACCGTTATCAGCCGCGAAAATTGCGTTTTCTGTGGACTGGACTGGTTCGAAGAGACCTTTCGCCAGATCGATGAAGAGATCCTGATCGACTGGTCCGTCGATGACGGCGACACCATCGAAGCCGAACAGATCATATGCACCATCAGCGGCTCATCACAAAATATCGTCAGCGGTGAACGTACCGCCCTTAACTTCATACAGACACTCTCCGCTACGGCTACACTATCTGCCAGTTATGCAAAACAGATAGCCGATACCCACGCTAGAATCCTGGATACGAGAAAGACCATTCCCGGTCTGCGTATCGCGCAAAAATATGCGGTTTCCTGTGGTGGCTGCAGCAACCACCGTATCGGTCTGTTCGATGCCTTCCTGATCAAAGAAAACCATATCAATGCCTGTGATGGCATAAAAAATGCGGTAAGTGAAGCCCGTTTTCATAACCCGCATCTGAAAGTCGAAGTCGAAGTCGAAAACATGGAAGAACTACGACAGGCCATTGATGCCGGAGCCGACCACGTCCTTCTGGATAATTTTTCTCCCGCTCTTCTGGAACAGGCTGTCGATACCTGCAGAGGAAGTATCATCACCGAAGCATCAGGTAATATCACCCTTGATAACATCCGTGATGTC
>DROB01000146.1 GCA_011321985.1 Gammaproteobacteria bacterium
CTCCGGGTTCAGTGCTTTTCTATATTCTGCTGCCACCATAATTCCAGTGCCGCCAGATGCCATAATTTACCGCCCTGTAGTCGGGTATGATAACCTTCCGGATCGGTCAGTAGTTTTTCAACATAAGCAGGATTATACAGACCCCGTTGTCTAGCACTATCACACAATAGAATATCTTTCATAAAGGCCAGAAATTCGCCACGTACATATTTTAACGCTGGCATCGGAAAGTAGGCCTTACTGCGATTCACCACACTATCGGGTAAAAAGCCACGCGATAATTCTTTCAGCACATGTTTACCGCCATCGGGTAGCTTCATCTCGGGTGGCATCGATGCTGCCAGTTCCACCAGCTGTGTATCGAGGAAGGGCACACGTGCTTCCAGGCCCCATGCCATGGTCATGTTATCCACCCGTTTGACCGGATCATCGACGATCAGCGTACCCACGTCCACCGCCATCACACGATCGAGATATTCGTCCGCTTCAACCTCATCGAGCAGATCCTGCATCAACCTGGAGGTAACATCTTCCGTGTGAAACCGCTTGTCGACGGTCTCCAGATACTCCACATGGTCACGATCAAAATATTCATCAGAAAAACGGTTAATGCCTTTTTTTATGGAATGGTGCATCCGCGGATACCAGAAATAGCCACCGAACACTTCATCGGCACCCTGGCCACTCTGCACCACTTTGACTTCTTTTGACACCACTTCGGATAGCAGGTAAAACGCCACGGTATCCTGCCCGAACATGGGCTCTGCCATATTGGAGAAGGCTTCGGGAAGGCGTGGCAGTACCTGATCATTAGACACCATCAACTGATGATGTTCGGTCTCGAATCTCTCAGCTACCGCATCGGAATATTCAAATTCATTGCCTTTTTCTTCCGGTGCATCTTCGAAGCCAACAGAGAAAGTCTTCAACCCTTTCTGACCAGCTTCCGCCAGCAGGCCAACCAATAGGCTGGAATCAATGCCACCAGATAATAAGACACCCACCGGTACATCGGCGATCTTCACCCGTTTCTCCACCGCGCGTCTGAGTTCGTCATGCACGGCGACCACCCAGTCCTGTTCGCTCATCTTTGTATCTGGACGTTTAGCAGTCAGTGTCCAGTAACGTTTCTCTGTCACTTTTCCATCTGCGTTGATGATCAGGTAATGGGCCGGTTTAACTTTCCTGATACCATTGATAACCGTGCGTGGTGCTGGAACCACGGCATGCAGACTAAAAAGATTATGTAATGCTACCGCATCGATGGAGGTATCGAGTCTATCGTCGGCGTGAATCAATGCCTGCGTATTGGAAGCGAACAACAACCGTTGCGGGGTTTGCGATAGATATAACGGCTTGATACCGGTACGATCACGGGCCAACAGCACTGTTTTATTTTTGCTATCCCAGATACCAATAGCAAACATACCCTGCAATCGCTGGATACAGGCCTCGCCCCATTCGATATACGCACGCAGGATGACTTCGGTATCACCGGTGGATTTAAAACGATGCCCCAGTGACTGCAGCTGTTTACGCAGCTCAGGATAGTTATAGATCGTGCCATTAAAAACCAGCACGACCCCGGCCACTTCATCGATCATCGGCTGCGCAGCTTTATCAGAAAGATCGATAATCGCCAGCCGCCGATGCCCCAGTGCTACTGGACCATCGATATAGCTGCCATCTGAGTCCGGGCCGCGTTTCTTCAACTGCACCTTCATGCGTTCGACGACAGCCGCATCCGGCATGGTCGCGTCAAACCTTAATTCACCACAAATTCCACACATTATTTTTTAACTTCACAGAAATATTTTTAAGAACCAGTAAAAACGATATCATTGGGTCAGTCTAGTCGAAATATACCCTGTTTATCATCAGAGAACCTCTGAATCTTTTTCGGTATAATCCTCCTCAGCCATTCACCGGATTACGGTAAAAGCCAGCAACAAAAACCAGAACATCATCTCATACTATCAGCAAACAACGACATGATACTTACATCTATAATTTTATTTACACTCGCCGCCTGCCTCGGGCTGTTTCTCGTCGTCCTGGGGCTACGTTACCATCGCAGTTCTCTCAAGGTTGCTCTAACGCATGCGACTATTGCCATTGCTGCGCTGTTTTTTCTGACCGCACAGATCATTAACGGCCCACTTAATAAATTCAATAATGCTGCTGCGCTACTCATGGTGCTGGCCCTGACGGGCGGTTTGATGTTGTTCGCTTTGCGTGAGTCCGATAAACCACCCGCGATGGCAGTGGTCAGTATCCATGCCATCATGGCACTTGCCGGGCTGTTACTGCTGGCATTAGGGAACCTCTGAACAAGCTTGGGAACCGTGAAGTCACACCATGCTACCCACCTTTATGACCCGCCCACTTATCACTTTAAATAATATGGCTGAGACCACCAACGACCGGTAGCAGATGACACATCTCCGACCAACAAAATCTACCCGGTAAGCGGATTACGCAGATGCTCACCTGCCGATAGCTCTTCGTTGGACCAGTTATCTGTTCCGGTATTACCCCTGTTGCTTCTACTGTACTAGCGTCGTTGGCAAACAAACCTGTAACTGATTTTTCCCAATGGTTAATAGACATGCCTTATTTTCGGGAAGTTCCTGCCATAAAAATTTTTTCTTTTTTCTCTTGAAAAACCCTGGATAGAACTCATGTTTATTCATGTATCCTGAATCGACATCCTTTTTAAAATACAGGACACCTCTACTAGAGGATTATAAATGACGGTAGCACTGAGCATTCAGAAACGCGTGACTCAGTGCTGTTCCGAGCTCAAGTCAACATCATGAGGTAAAAAACATGTTCAAGCAATTATTATTCCCCATCGCACTCACGCTGACTGCATTACAGCCTTCTACTGTGATAGCCCAGCCTGACCCCGCCGGCACACATCATGGCAATATCAATAAGACTGTCCAGCGAGAAGCCTGGCTGGGCCTGACCCTGGAAACCATTCCACCCATCCTGAGAAGCCAGCTGGGTGCCATTATTCCAGAAAGGCAAGGTGTCATCATTACTTCGGTGCTAAACAACTCACCCGCAGAAAAGTCCGGTTTGCAAAAACACGACATTATTCTGAACGTTGGTGATGAAAAAATTTATTCTCCCAGGCAGCTGGCCGAACTGATAAAAGCGACACCACCAGAAAGTGACATGCATCTGACGATAGTACGCCAGAGCAAGGTGATGGAAATTACAGCCACTCTGGGCGCGCATGACAGACTGGCTCGGCCTCAGTGGCCACAGCCGGGGCAAAGATGGTCCATGCCTCCGATACCCGATTTTCAGGCACCCGGTTATCCGGGTAACAACCAGACGACCATGTCGTGGGACAGCTTTGAGTCAGTGCAGGTCAATACCTTGCCAGACGGTCGATACCATGCCGAAGTAAAATACAAAGATCCGCAGGGTAACCAGAAAGGTTTTACTTTCGAAGGCAACCGAGATGAGATTGTCAGCCAGATTAATCAGCAAAAAGACCTTCCACCGGCCAAAAAACAGGCTCTTCTGAACGCGTTAGATATGAACCCGAATGCGATCTTCAAGCAACCTTTTTTCCAGGGACGCAATTTTAATGATGACCCATTTGCCGACCCGTTTTTCCAGCAAGGCTTCCCCGGCTGGAACGTACCGGATTTGCAGCGTTTTTTTCAGACACCTGGAACAAATCGCGGGATAGCACCCAGACGCTGGCGAGGTAACCCACCCGGACACCCACCCGTGCGTCCACATGGGCATCCAGATGGAAGTGCCTATAGACCTGCACCAGGAGTACTGTAAGAATCCGGGGTTGTTGCGCTGGTTATTCATGGATAAATTAATCAGCGCCATACCCTCCGCCACCAGCACTGGTGATCTCCAGCACATCCCCTTTTTCCGCCGTCAGCGACAGTTTTGAGGGGACGACTTTCCCGTTAAACCTGTTCACACCCATACCGGCATCACCACCTGAAAACAATCCCCAGGGCTGATGCTGACGTCTTTCCGAGAGGATGGTGACCTGTGCCGGCGCTAAAAATTCATATTCGCGAATCAGCCCCTCGCCACCACGAAACTTGCCCACACCGGCAGAATCTTTTCGAATCTGATAGCGGTTGACCCGGACCGGGTATTTCATTTCCAGTGCTTCGATCGGGGTATTCAGTGTATTCGTCATATGCGTCTGCACCGCGTCCAGCCCGTCAGAGACACTGCTACCACCCATGCCACCACCTATAGTTTCGTAATAATCCCAGGCAGGCAGACGCTCATCACCGGTATATCCCATCGCCAGATTATTCATACTGCCATGACTGGCAGCAGGAATCCGATCTGGTATCGCTTTCGATAACGCACCCAGTACTACATCGACAATCCGGGTACTGGTCTCAACATTACCGGCAGCAACCGCAGCAGGATAATGTGCATTCACCACTGATTTTTCAGGTGCCAGAATTTCAATATTTTTAAAACTACCGGCACAGGCGGGTGTCTGTGGTGGCATCAGGCATCTGAAAACATAATATACCGCAGCAGCCGTCACCGACAGGGGACAGTTAATATTACCCTCAACTTGCGTGGCAGTTCCAGCAAAGTCCACCGTAACCCTGCCGCGCTCAAACCTCACCGCGACGCTGATCACAATATCGGTATTACCCTGACCATCATCATCCAGCACATCACTGAACGAGTACGTCCCCTCTTCGATACCGGCCAGGCTCTTTTGGGCTAATATTCTGGCATAATGATTGAGCTGACCGAGGCTCCCCCGATACGCTTCAAGCCCCATCTTCTCTATCAGAGCAGTCAACCGGGTTAATCCACACCGATTAGCCGCAATCTGGGCAATGAAATCACCGGATGATTCCTGCTGATTACGCATATGGCTCATCAGATCAGCGAAATAAACTGCTTCGAGCTGATTATTCTTAAGCAGCAATGCCGGTTCGATAATCAAACCTTCTTCCAGCAGACTCGATGAAAGCGGCATCGATCCGGGTGTATCTGCGCCGATATCGGCATGGTGGGCGCGATTAGCCACAAAACCAATCAATTCATTACTAATGAACAAGGGCGCGATCAGTGTCACATCAGGAAGATGCGTGCCTCCTTTGTAAGGGTCATTAAGCAAAACCATATCGCCAGCAGACCAGTGAATCATCGCCACGACATGACGCATAGCAAAAGCCATGCTACCCAGATGCACAGGAATAATCCAGCCGATCACGGATATTGGGAGAAAAAGCAGATTTTTGCAGCGTGATACCCATTTCGCCACAGATAGCATCGATGCGGTTGGCAAATATGCTTAAACTAATGGCATCCATGTTTTTTTGAGGCGAAGTTGGAGTCGGGAAATAACACTTGAAAAAATATGGAATATACTGTTTTTACTAAGAATATTAAGCTAAATACGCAAATTAGAGTTGCATTATACACGCGACTGCCCTATCGTAGCGCCCAGCTGAATTTACATCAAATCTTACAACTTTGTTAGCAAACAAAGAGGGGAAAAACTATGAATCCTTTAATGACAATCAAAGGCACCCTGGCCGTTGGTTTTATTCTGGCTATCGCCGTTGCTTTTGGCATGGGCAATGGCATCAACGGTATCAACGGCACTATCTGGTTACACGTCCTGGCCGGCGTAGTCTGGATCGGTCTCTTGTACTACTTCAATTTCGTACAGGTTCCTGGCGTTGGCGCAGCTCTTGCCGATACCGACGGCCCAGGGCCTGCTGCAATCAACAAATACGTTGCACCAACTGCGCTACTCTGGTTCCGCATGGCTGCTGCCGTTACCTGGCTAACCGGCCTGAGTGGGCTGGCACAACTGGGCGGTGGCATGCAGGGTATCATCGACGCATTCACCTTTGCTAATGGTATGGGTGTTATCGGTCTGGGTGCATGGCTAGGTACTATCATGCTGTTCAATGTGTGGGTTCTGATCTGGCCTAACCAGAAGAAAATCCTGGGTCTGGATGGACAGTCACACGATGCAGATACCATCGCATCAGCCAAAAAAGTCGCCCTGATGGCTTCTCGCACCAATACAGCACTGTCCGTTCCTATGCTACTTTGCATGGTTGGTTATGGACATGGTTTGGTGTTCTAGGTTGAGAGTATTCTTTGGTTGGCTGTTCTGATGGATAGCTGATTGATTTTAGGAGGCGGTTACTGTTTTTTCAGTAGCCGCCTTTTTTTGTCGTGTATTCAGAGCTACCCTGGCTTTTAGTTTTAGGTGTTTGGCACAGTTTTTTCACTTTCTTACTTAGGCCTTGCGGTATTCGCCCCGCAGTCGAGTCACTTTTTGGCTGCAGCCCCAAAAAGTAACCAAAAAAGGCCGCCCAACACCGTTTGCCCTGCGGGTGCCTGAATCTCTGTCTATTGCCTACGCGCCCGTCTTGATGCGCCGTCCCTGGCGAATTTGCCCTACCAATAGTCAGAAATTCAGCAAACAGAGATGGGAGGTAAGTCAAAAGAAAAAACAAAACCTGATCAAAAATAACTAATGAGCAGATAGATCACTGTTGCCAGACAAACACATTGTTTTTGACTTACCTTCCACCTTAGCAAGCCAAAAATACCGCCCATTTAAGCAGTTGCTTTACACAAAAGTCCGAGTATAATCAGCTCTTTAAAGCGGTAGCCAAGGCTACCGCTTTTGCTTTTTATGCTATTTTGTTTATAGAACAAACCTAAATACAGTTAGATTCAGATCATGACGACCAACGAACATATTATGAAAACTTACGCCCCCCTTGATGTAATGTTTGAACACGGTGAAGGTGCGTATCTATGGGACAGCAATAAAGAAAAGTACCTTGATGCATTAAGCGGCATCGCTGTCTGTGGACTAGGCCATGCGCACCCTGCTATTACAAAAACCATCAGTGAACAGGCTGCAAAGTTATTGCACACTTCTAACCTTTATCAGATCGACAAACAGCAACGTCTGGCGGACCAGCTCTGTGAAATCTCGGGTATGGATCGCGTATTTTTCTCAAACTCTGGTGCAGAAGCCAATGAAGCCGCGATCAAGATCGCCCGCCTTTACGGACATAAAAACGATATCACTAATCCCAATATCATCGTGATGGACAGCAGTTTTCATGGCCGGACAATGGCGACACTCAGTGCGACGGGCAACCGCAAAGTACAGGCTGGGTTCGAACCACTGGTACAGGGGTTTATCCGCGCACCGTACAACAATATCGAAGCGATAAAAAATATTGCAGATAACAACAATGACGTGGTCGCCATCCTGGTCGAACCGGTACAGGGTGAAGGCGGGGTCAATATCCCGGATGCGGACTATCTGAATCAGCTACGCGAGATCTGTGACCAGCAAAACTGGTTATTGATGCTCGATGAGATTCAGACCGGCATGGCACGTACCGGTAAATGGTTTGCTTTTCAGCATAACGAGATACAACCCGATGTGATGACTCTGGCAAAAGCACTGGGTAATGGTGTACCCATCGGCGCATGCCTGGCCAGTAAGAAAGCCGGTAATGTTTTTCAACCAGGCAATCACGGTTCAACATTTGGCGGTAATCCGCTGATGTGCGCAACCGCTTCGACGGTGATCGATACCATCGAATCCGGGAAATTACTCGCTAATGCAAAACAGATGGGCGGATACATCGCGGACCGGTTTACAGAAAAACTTGCCGAGCTCGAGAGTGTGCGTGAGATCCGTCATCTTGGTCTGATGATCGGTATCGAGCTGGATAATGATCAACTCGATGGCGAATGTGCTGAGCTGGTAAAGTCTGCACTACAGAAACACTTATTGATTAACGTAACTGCGGGCAATGTCATACGCCTGTTACCCCCATTGATCATCACACAGGAACAGGCTGACACTATCATCGATACGGTGACTGAGCTGATCGTTCACGCATCACAGAAAACCCTCTCAACTAAAAGTGCAGCGTAACACGATGAATGCTCCAGCTATACAAGCCAACCGTAACAAAGTAAGACATTTTTTAACACTGACTGACCTAAGTTCGGGTGAATTCAGATCGCTTATAAACCGCGCGATCGAATTGAAAGCCATGCAGCACCGTGGAGAGATTTTTGAACCCCTAAAGAATAAAGTGCTGGCGATGATCTTTGAAAAATCATCGACACGAACCCGCGTCTCATTCGAATCGGGCATGGCACAGTTTGGCGGTCATGCCATCTTCCTTTCACCACGTGATACACAATTAGGTCGTGGTGAACCGATACAGGATAGTGCGCGTGTTTTATCCAGTATGACTGATTGCCTGATGGTCAGAACCTTCGAGCATGAAAAAGCCGAATTATTGGCCGAATATTCTTCTGTCCCGGTCATCAACGGCCTGACAGATGATGTGCACCCCTGCCAGTTACTGGCTGATATGCAAACCTGGTTCGAACAGCGCGGTGATATAAGAGGCAAGAGAGTCACCTGGGTAGGTGATGGCAATAACATGTGCCACTCCTATATGCATGCCGCCAGGCTGCTCGGCTTCAAGCTAATCATCGCCTGTCCTGAAGGGTTCGAACCCGACGAAGTGTTTATCGATGAAACGAGGGATGCTATCGAGATAACGCAGGATGTAAGAACTGCCTGTACCGGTAGCGACTTGATCGTCACCGATGTCTGGGCCAGCATGGGCCAGGAGGAAGAACAAAAAGTTCGGGAGCAGGCTTTCAGTGATTTTCAGGTGACACCAGAATTGATGGCACTGGCGAATGAGGATGCCCTGTTCATGCATTGCCTGCCTGCGCACAGAGGTGAAGAAGTCAGTGCTGATGTTATCGATGGCAGGCAGAGCGTAGTCTGGGATGAAGCTGAAAATCGCCTGCATGCACAGAAAGCTTTACTCGAGTTTTTACTGGTAGACTGAAACTGTTCGACTATTGACACCATCCACTAATAGAAAACGGATAGCCATGTGTGAAAAAACATCTCACTATGTCCACGTTTTTTTTATTATACCGGTTTTACTCATCACATCATTTCCACACGATGTGCTCGCTGTCGAGTCAGGAAAAACTAACACTACCCATCCCCTGTGCCCTGCAACGGGCACCGATGCTACTGTTTATACACGGCCTCCCGCATTCCCTCCGGGTCAACTAGAAAATACGGAGATAGAAGCAAATACGACACAATCCA
>DROB01000147.1 GCA_011321985.1 Gammaproteobacteria bacterium
CCCCAAACCACCTGCTCAAGCTGCCAGTTCATAAATATTGAACTCATACTAACACACTAATAACAATGATGTTTTTTAAATAGAAAATAAATATTCATGGATACTTTCTTAAGCTATTTTAGCCACCTGTAAATATGTCATAAACAGGGCATTATTCGGGCATTCAACTATGCTATTACTAAGCAAGCCCGATTAATCCACCATTAAATCGATCGGAGCAGCATATCCATACTACTGTGGAAACTCTGAATTAGTCAGCCCTCTGAATAAATGCTTGTTTTTAGCTGCCCGGGACAGCGATAACATTGACAGACTCATCGCAACAACTCGACCGATATCGTGCGCGCCACCTCTTCAGTAGTGCGGTACCGTCAAACGTAACAATGCTTTCGGGCACCGCGCTGGTGGCGGCTTATTTTTATGCCAATATCGGCACCTCGATGCTCGCCTGGATTATCGCCATGTGTCTGATCGCCTGTGCTCGCATCTATATCGCCAGGCTATACTTCATTTCAAAGAAAAATAATTTCAACGATACCAGTCTCGATACCTGGCTGAAAATATATATCGGCTCAACCAGCCTGTTCGGACTGATCGCTGCTTCTCTCGTTTTATTCATGCCCGGGGAAATGAGTCCAGTCGATATCAGCATCCTGTATATCGTACTGTTCTCTACCATAGCCGGATCGATCACCACGCTGTCTATCGCTCTGGCCACCTATTTCGCCTTCGCTGGCCCCATTTTCCTGGCTGCGTTTTCTTTTTGTTTTATCCACCCGTCGCAGTTGACCATGTTTGCAAGCATGGCCTCGATAATCTACTTTGCCTTCATCACGCTAGCAGCACGTTTACTCAATAAGCGTTTTCTGCAAAATGCTTCGTTAATCATCGAGAATGAAATCCTGATCGAAAAATTACGCGAAGAGATCACCCAGAAAGAACTCGCCCAGGAGAAGATAGCCGACAATCAACGCGCCCTCGAAGAAACCGTTGAACGGCGCACGAAAGAACTGGCTGATATCAATGAGGTGCTGGTCGATGAGATCAACGAACGCCACCGCATAGAAAACAACCTGAAACATATGGCTCACCACGATGCTTTGACCAACCTCCCCAACCGGTTACTGTTAGATGCACGACTGAACCATGCTATTGATCGCGCGAAACGTGAGAACCTGCAGGTCGCCGTCATGTTTATCGACCTCGATCACTTCAAGACAGTGAACGACAGTCTCGGACATGATGTCGGTGACAAACTGCTGATATCGGTAAGTAATCGCCTGACGAACTGCGTCCGTGAAGATGACACGGTCGCACGACTGGGCGGTGATGAATTTATCATTATCATCGAACAGGTTCACGATATCGGTAACCTCGACCTGTTGTTGAAAAAAATAATGAACGTCACTTCAGAAACGATATCGATCGACGAGCACGAGATATCTATATCGGCAAGCATCGGCATAAGCATCTATCCTGATGACGGTAATAATACCGAACAACTCATGCGCAACGCAGACTCGGCGATGTACCACGTAAAAGACAATGGCCGACATAAATATCATTTCTATACCAAAGAACTCACCACCACGGCATACAACCGTGTAATTTTAGAAACCGACTTAAAACGTGCCATAAAGAACGGGCAGATGGTCGTGCATTATCAACCACAGGTCTCATTATCAACAAAAGAAATCATCGGTGTCGAAGCCCTGGTGCGCTGGCAACATCCCGAGCTAGGCCTGTTACCACCCAACCAGTTTTTATATATCGCCGAACAGACCGGCTTGATAAGCGACATCGGTGAAACCGTATTACGTATCGCCTGCAGACAGATCGTAAAATGGAAGCAGATGGGAATACCACTGGAGACGGTTTCCGTCAATGTGGCGGGCAGCCAGATCCACCATACCGATCTGGTGAGCATCGTCAGCGATACACTGCAACAGACCCGTTGCAAAAAAGAATGGCTGGAACTTGAGATAACCGAGGACTTCATAATTAAAAAATCGGAACAGGCGATTACGACGCTGCACCAGTTACGCGAGCTGGGTATCTCTCTTGCTATCGATGACTTCGGCACAGGTTACTCATCACTGAGTTATCTAAAACAGCTCCCTGTCAATAAACTGAAAATTGATCGTTCTTTCGTAAAAGACATAAATAGTGACATGGAAGATGCCTCTCTGGTACAGGCGATTATCGCGATGGGGAGGAGCCTGGGTCTGAAGCTGATAGCAGAAGGTGTCGAGAACGGATCACATGAAATATTTTTAAGCGCACATGGTTGCGAATATGCGCAGGGGTTCTATTATTCTAAACCCGTACCTGC
>DROB01000148.1 GCA_011321985.1 Gammaproteobacteria bacterium
ATTAACCGTAAGGTCGCCTGTTATACTTATCGAGGCCCCTGTCAATGTTCCAAGGCTGGCATCAAACTGCGGCAATGAGCCAAGTCCAAACGAAGCCTGAAAAGGAACATCTGTACCATCAAGAAAAAAGGAGGGTCCATTAAGACCGGTAAAACTAAAAAAAACATCGGGTGTCGAAAACGAAACAGTATTCGCATTGGCATTCGATGCCACAAGACTGCTTAATGCCAAACATACGACTGGCGCTATTTTTTGTATTTTCATTTATTTATTCCTAAGTTTAAGTGTCAATAAAAACGAAGCGAACAGACAACTCCGCGTTATATTTTTGTGTTTTCTATAGAGCTATCGACTCATCATCTTTCATCAATCACGATCATTGCTGATCTTCAAGGGATATCTTTTTTATAAGGATCATTCAATGCCTGCTTTAACTCCGAGAGGTCAGGGATTGACTCGGTATTATTATTCTTGACAACAACATGCGACCATTCCTTTCTGGAGAAACCCTTTTCAGACACCTTCATTTCAGTAAGCACATTATTACCTAACTTCAACAAAGGTACGAGCTCAGCAATCTCTTCCTCATCCGGTTTATAGGTGGTGAACTTTTGCTCAGCCAGCTTCTCGCCTTCATACCAGAGTTCAAAAGTCCATTCTCCTTCGACCAGCTCATAATCTTCATCAAAACCATAACCGGTGTAACTAATTACTTGATTGGAAGCAACTCTACGTTTAATCATAAAGTCAGACCCTGTCGATGTAGAACCATCAGGCAATGTCATCTTTGGATGTTTCAACACCCGTCTAAGGTCAGCATACGCCAGCTTGTCCGGGAAATACCACAGCCGATACTGCATATACATCTGAGCCCCTTTGATCAGAGGAATACGTTGAGTTGATCTAACAAACTGAACCACCGGATGTGCGACCGCTTTTCCCGTACCGGTTTTCGAATCGTTGACAATACCACCACTACGCACCATACGATAAATCCCACTCCTGGAGATTTTTCCCTGGAGAGGAGCATCAAGATAGCCTGGTGAAATCGTCGTGTTCTTATTGTCTGCTGATTCGGATGAATTTTTAGCACACCCTGACAGCATTAAAATCACGGCAAGAGGAACAATGTATTTCATAATAGAATAACTCCTATAACTTTATAGCCATTTGTTTACAGGGCACATTTCTATACCGACATATTTTGTATCCGGCGGCACACAAATGTACCCTGCAAACATAACACCGGCGGGAGATAACCCCGCCGATGTTTTTACTTACACCAACTTACTGGTTAAATGCCTCATGAATATGCATTACCATACGTGGATCCAGTGTTTCAATCTGACCATCGGGCAGGCTACTGGTATCGTCAGGTGTACCATCACCCTGGGCAACAAAGTCAAACTGTGCGATAGGGAGCGCACAACCTTCATTATTACCACCAGGCAAGAAGCTTGCACCTTCGGATCCTGCTGCATCAGGAACACCATCACAGGGTAATCCATTACCACCATCGAGATGTGCGGCATCTATGCGGTATTCATACACTGCACCACCAGGACGGAAACAGGCATTGGCTGGATTGGCTCCCGGCCCCGTACCTTTACAACCTGCATTCGCTGCAGAGACACCGACATAGATCGTCTCCACATCACAGGCATCACCTGAATTGGTTCCAGTCTTTGCCAGTTCTTCAGCTTCGACAAAGGCACACCCTGGTCCAGACATACGATTGATACTCACACCCGCAATCACGTTTACACCGGGATCGAGTGCCAATGTACCGGTTTTATGATTACTGCCTGGTGAGGCAACAAAGATATGCTGGCGGAAAACGCTGGGATTACAACCCGCTTCACCTTCAGCACAACCTTGTGAACGACCACGGTTGGTACCATATAAAGTGCCATCCTCTGACATTCGGATAGCACGTAGATTGTCACGACGGAAGGGAGAATCGAACCCAGTCGCAGCATCAGGTGCACCTGCGCCTGTAGTATCAAGCAAATCAATCACACGGATAATTTTAGCCTGATTTCTTCTTTGGCCTATCCTGAAAGGACGCTTTGATCTAAAGGGTTTATTTGAACCCAGGCCCCGACTGTGTCTGTCAATACCTGCTTTCCAGTCGATAACAAAGACGGCATTACCGTGGAACATACTGACAAATAAACCCTCATCAGTCACCAGGACACCAGCAGGACAGTTCCAGCGAGGGTCATTGGCGTAAGGTCCTCTCGTAGGGCGACTGTACTCATCGATGGCTTCCATCGTCTCCTGATCAATCACAAGGACACGACCATTGGCACCACGTGCATCGGTACTGAATACCGGTGGGAAGAACAGATTAGATGCATTACCCGACGGATCAGTATTACCGTTCGGACTCACCTGATCAGAGTTCGGTGCATTGAAAAAGTTAGCATCACATGATGTCTGTGCAATATTGCCATTTGGCATAAAGCCATTACCCAGCAAACGCGGAACGAAGCCAAAGTTACCACCATTAGGTGATGGTGAAGTTGGCAGAACGGGTCCTGTCATAATTCCGGTACCATCGCGATGGAACTGACTCAGCGCATGTTGTGCCGCACTGACCAGGTAAGCATGACCATTTTCACCACCCGAGGTATTACCGGTTGGTTTCCACGGCGCACTACCATCACCAAATGGGCCACCAACACCGCCACCCGGACCAAGCTCACAGGTCACATGAGAGGGACACAATGGTGTACCCACGTTAGCCGGTGTAAATGGATTTTTTACCGTAATACCCCGTAGCCCGGTAGTAGTATTCATTTCAAGTAATCGTCCCGGACCCGCAATATTCGAGAATGGTGCATTCATAGCATCAGCCATCATGATATTCGATTCAAGACAGACAGGTGTGCCTGGCAGTGAACCAGCCGAATGCGCCAATACACCGACCGAAAACATGGCCGTGCTTGCTGCAAGAGCGGTGATTAGTATCGTTTTTTTCATTTATGTTTTACTCCACATTATTTATTAAAATTAGGGAATCATGCCGTAGTACGCCACTTTCCAGCAATAGTGATCAGAGCATCCAGCAAAGGAGCACCTACAAGCGTCAAGACGAGCAGTTTCAAAAATTTATTCCATAAAATTAGTTTTTTATCTTCACCTACCATGAAAAAATACCGCATCACACTTGATAAATAGATGTAACACATTGATTATCTGAAACAATCTTTATTCGTCACAAGCATCCAGAAACATAAAAAAATAAAATCAGAAGTGATGGAATATATTTCTTCACCAGAACGTCTATTGTTATGTAATTACGGAGAATAAATTGAGTTCAATCAAAAACTTGCTGGTGTTGTCAGCAAAGCAACGCAAGCTTTGCAAGCGATTAAAAGGCAACCGCGATCAGTTGTTTCGTATGGCATATGCCTGGTCGCATCGTGCTGACATCGCGGATGAGATCGTACAGGAAGCGATGATCAAAGCCTTGAACAGTGTCGATAAAGTAAAAAATGTCGAGACCCTGGACAGCTGGATGTTTCGTATCTTATCGAACTGCTTTATCGACTATTACAGGAAGCAGCGTAAAGAGATCGATATAAACGATATAATACTGACTGAACGCAACACCCCGGATATTGTCCATAGTCAGAATGAGATGCTTGCGATGGTACGATTTGCCATCACTCGCCTCCCATTCAAACATCGGCAGGTTATTACACTGATAGATCTTGAAGAGTTTTCTTACGCCGAGGTCGCAACAATTCTGGACATACCTCAGGGTACGGTCATGAGTCGTTTAAACCGGGCCAGGCAATCTCTGAAGAAAACATTAAATGAGTCAAAAACAGACAAACAACAAACCAGACTCAAGGTAGTATAAGGAGTTAGCGACATGAAAGAACAAGACTTTTATTCCGATGAGCACATCAGTGCATATATCGATGGCGAACTGGATAGTGAAGAGCGCGCTCGACTGTTATTTGATGAGCAACAGGATGCCGAGCTGGCTCAGCGTATCAGCGACTCCCGTGCTCTGAAAGAAAAAATTCAACTCGCTTATTCTGATGTCGTACCTCAGAGCAACACAAAAAAAACCTTCAACTGTACCGAATTTGTCAGCAAACAACGATCACTGGTCGCAGGTATCAGCATCCTCATCATCGCTGCCGCATTATTACTGCCAGCTTTCATGGAAAGCCATGATACCGTCATAGCCAGGCAATTGATAAAAGATACCCGGGCAATAAACCCTGACAACATCAGCACGGTCATCGGCAGCAGTAAACGAGTGATCATCAACCTGTCTCAATACCAACCTGAGAGTTTCGATGCGACCATCAACAATATCGAAGCATTACTGGCACAACACCGTGGTGATAAATTCTTTAATATCGAGATCGTTGCCAATAAAGAAGGTCTGAAAGCACTGGATACAGAGTCATCCGCGCATGCTGAACGTATCTCACTATTAACCAGTCATTTTGAAAACTTCGATGTTGTCGCATGCGCAAAAAGTATGGCAGACCTGGCACGCTCTGGTAACCCTATCAGATTGATGAGGGATATTATGGTCGCACCCTCCGCCGCAGAACAGGTGGCAAAAAGGATGGGAGATGGCTGGATGTTCCTGAAATTGTAACAGAAGACTGAAGCACACTGGTTCAGACCAGGACAGGTGGTTACTTCACGATATTAATAGTCTGTTCTCGACACAAGGCGGACTTTAAAGGCATGTTTACCGCGAAGGACACAAACGAACGCGAAAAAAACACCGATAGCTAACTC
>DROB01000149.1 GCA_011321985.1 Gammaproteobacteria bacterium
ATTCGATGATGTGACACAGGCGCGTGAAGATGAAGAGCGTTTCAAGAATGAAGCAGAAGCCTATCGTAACGAAGTGCTGCCAAAAGCACGGGGTGCTTCAGCACGTATGCGCGAAGAAGCCGAAGCGTATAAAAATGAAGTGATCGCCAGAGCTGAAGGTGAGGCGACCCGTTTTACCGAACTTTTAAAAGCCTATAAAAAAGCCCCTGAAATCACACGTGAACGGCTGTATCTGGATATGATGGAATCGGTCCTGAGTAACAGTTCTAAAGTGTTGGTCGATGTAGAAGGGGGTAACAATTTACTCTATCTGCCACTGGATAAACTGATGGAACGCAGTAGTACCAGCGAAGCCGCCAGCAAGCAGAAAGCGGCGGCCGATATCCTGAGGAGTATCAAGCAGAGTGGTGTAAACAAGAATAATCAGCGGGCCAGGATAGATGGACTCCGCGGCAGAGGAGCAAGATAATGATCGTTAACAGTTTAAAAATACTTGTTCCTTTGATCGTGTTGCTTGGCTGGACGGCTGTGTTCACTGTCGATGAGCGTCAGGAAGTTGTCCTGTTCCAGTTCGGAGAGATCATCGGATCTGACTTTGAACCGGGGCTGCATATAAAAATTCCTTTCATGAACAATGTCAAGAAATTTGATAACCGTATATTGACCATCGATCAGAAGCCGGAGCGTTTTCTCACCCAGGAGAAAAAAGACCTGATCGTTGATTCCTACGTGAAATGGCGAATCACTGACGTGGTCCAGTATTATAAAACCACACAGGGTGACGAGCTGACAGCTGGTCGCCTGCTGTACGAAAATATCAATAACGGACTTCGTGATGAATTTGGTAAACGCAGTATCCAGGAGATCATCTCCGGTGATCGTGCCCAGATCATGAACCTGATGACTGAACAGGCTTCCAGTCGAGCGAAGACCCTGGGTATCGAAGTGGTCGATGTCCGTGTCAAAAAAGTCGATTACCCTGAACGGGTCAGTAATTCGGTCTATCAACGTATGCGTGCAGAACGTGAACGTGAAGCCCGTGATTTTCGTTCTAAAGGCCATGAGACATCCGAACGTATCCAGGCAGATGCTGATCGCCAGCGCAGTATCCTGGTAGCAGAAGCTTATCGTGACTCTGAGATCGCTCGAGGTGAAGGTGACGCAAAAGCGACGGAGATCTACGCTAAAGCTTTTAACCAGGACCGTGAGTTTTACAAATTCTATCGTAGCCTGACAGCGTACACTAAGAACTTTTCTGATGCCGGAGATGTGATATTGCTGCAACCAGATTCTGATTATTTCCGTTATTTTAAAGATCCTTCAGGTAAGAAGAAATAATAGATGTGGGAGAGTCTTGTCCCTGCACTCGCACTGGTGCTGGTAATAGAAGGCATGTTGCCATTTCTGAGTCCGAAAAGCTGGCGTGATGCGATGTCTCAGGCAGTGCAACTACCCGATAACATGTTACGTAGCCTCGGTTTTGTGAGCATGTTGATCGGAGTGGTAATCCTTTATCTGGTCCAATAACCATCGAAAAAATAATACTGGCATGATAACAAAACAACACTGGATACTGCCCGAAGGTATAGAAGAAGTCTTGCCTGAACAGGCGGCAAGATTTGAATCGATGCGTCGTATGCTGCTCGACCTGTACGCTACCTGGGGGTATGAGCTGGTGATGCCACCGACGATCGATTTTATCGAGTCGTTACTTACCGGTACCGGACATGATCTCGATCTGCAGACTTTCAAGCTGGTCGATCAGTTGTCCGGTCGTACCCTGGGCATCCGCGCTGATATGACACCACAGGTCGCACGCATCGATGCGCATCAACTGCTGCGCGAAGCACCAACGCGTCTGTGTTATATCGGCACGGTTTTACGCACACGTCCGGAGAGTATCGGAGACAGCCGTAGTCCGTTACAGGTTGGTGCAGAGTTATACGGTTACGCAGGAATCGAATCCGAAGTCGAGATCATTGGCCTGATGTTGCAGACCCTTTCAGCCATGGATATAGATGATGTCTATCTGGATCTGGGGAATGTTGATATCTATCGCGGTCTAGCAAAACAGGCAGGCCTGTCGAAAGAAGTAGAAGGCCAGTTGTTCGATATGCTTCAACGCAAAGCAGTGACGGAGATAAATACATTACTGGACTCTCTGGATATCGACGCTGAAGTGAAAACCATGTTATCCGGTCTGTCTTCGCTCAACGGTGATCGATCTGTCTTTGAAAAAGCCAGAGCCTTATTATCGAAAGCCGATGAACCGGTAAAGCAGGCGATCGATTACCTGGAGAAAACGGCAGAGTTAATGTGGCAACGCTACGGCGGCAGCCTGCCGGAGTCGAAGGTGCATTTTGATCTATCCGAGTTGCACGGTTATCACTATAAGACCGGTGTCGTCTTCGCTGCGTTTGTTCCACAGCGTGGTCAGGCTATCGCACGTGGTGGACGTTATGATGATATCGGTGAGGTCTTTGGCCGCGCCAGAGCAGCGACCGGATTTAGCACTGATCTGAAAGTGCTGAATCAGCTATCAGCAAAGCAATTTGTTTCATCA
Source organism: Gammaproteobacteria bacterium (assembly GCA_011321985.1). Taxonomy (GTDB): domain Bacteria; phylum Pseudomonadota; class Gammaproteobacteria; order SZUA-229; family SZUA-229. Next base: position 2,564 of record DROB01000149.1, read on the forward strand.
GAAAAAATATTCGCACCTGTTGATGCTGACCGGAGCAGAGTAGCTGCTCTGCGAGATGAAGGTGCCACCGTCATAGAACAGCTGCCGGGACAGGAAGCTGATGCAGCGGCAATGGGTTGCAATAGAAGCCTCTGCCTGGTCGATGGCCAGTGGGTAGTCCAGGGCTGAATAAAAACGAGACCATCTGGTGCATCAGTGATAGACAAGTCACATATTTTATATACGTTTTAATTTTATAAGTTTAAGGTTTAATCATGTCAAAGAACGTCGTCGTACTCGGAAGCCAATGGGGTGATGAGGGTAAAGGTAAAATTGTCGATCTGCTAACCGAACGTGCTGCAGCTGTGGTCCGTTTTCAGGGAGGACATAATGCCGGTCATACATTAGTCATCGGGGATGAAAAAACGGTCTTGCATCTGATCCCATCGGGTATATTGCGTGACAATGTGAAATGCCTGATCGGCAATGGTGTCGTATTATCACCCGATGCTCTATTTAAAGAGCTCGGAGAGCTGGAAGCGCGTGGTATACCTGCGAGTGAGCGCATAGGTATTTCCGAAGCCTGTCCACTGATCCTTCCTTATCATATCGCACTGGATCAGGCGCGCGAGATTGCACGCGGTAAAGCCGCTATCGGTACTACCGGTCGTGGTATCGGTCCCTGTTACGAAGACAAGGTTTCTCGTCGTGGTATCCGTCTGGCCGATCTGAAAGATCTGGAGGCATTCAAGGAGAAGCTTGCCGGTGTTATGGAATACCATAACTTTGCCTTAAAAAATTATTTCAAACAGGACGAAGTGGATTACCAGACAGTGCTCGATGCTGTTCTTTCCTATCGTGAAAAACTGCTGGCACTTATCACGGATGTTCCCGGTATGATTGATGCCTACCGTAAGGACGGAAAAAGTATCATGTTTGAAGGCGCGCAGGGTACATTACTCGATATCGACCAGGGTACGTATCCTTTCGTTACTTCTTCGAATACGACGGCGGGTGGTGCCTGTACCGGTAGTGGTATCGGTCCCAGAGATCTGGACTATATCCTCGGTATCACCAAAGCGTATACCACACGCGTCGGGGCTGGGCCTTTTCCGACAGAACTGTTTGACGATGACAAAAATGATCCGGGTATCGGTCAGCATCTGGCGACCGTCGGGCACGAAGTCGGTGCGACCACTGGCCGTGATCGCCGATGCGGCTGGTTCGATGGTGTCGCACTGCGCCGAGCTGCACAGATCAATAGCCTGACCGGTCTGTGTATTACAAAACTGGACGTACTGGATGGTCTCGAAACCATCCGGCTGTGTAACAGTTATGAGTATCAGGGAGAGAGCCTGCATATGCCGCCGTTGGGTGCCGATGCAATCGAACAATGTAAACCGGTCTATGAGTCTATGCCAGGCTGGTCTGAATCGACCGTCGGGGCTACGAGTCTCAATGACCTGCCTGAAAATGCAAGAAATTATCTGTCGCGGCTGGCTGAGATAGTGGGTGTGCCTGTCGATATCGTATCTACCGGACCAGAACGTGATGAGACGATTGTTTTGAATCATCCATTTGATTGAGTGCTGATTTAAATTTTGTCTTGTCCTGGCGTGGGGATACGTGTTTTTTTTCTTTTTTTAATATTTACTTCTTCTTTTGTTTTAGCCTTGTGGGTCTCGCCCCACTGGCGAGTGACTTTTCTGTCTGCAGCAACAGAAAAGTAACCAAAAGAATGCCGCCACGTCAGCTACGCCCCTGTAGAAGGCACAGGGGTGCCCATTGAAGGGCGGGGTTTATCATGCTGTGGAATAACTCGCAAAATACGCTCAGACAGATTCCACAGACGGCCCATGACAAACCCCGCCCTTCAATGGCTTGCTGAGGTGGGGAGTAAGTCAAAAGAAAAAAACAAAGAAGAAAGAAGAAAAACAAGATCAAAAACACAAGCAAAGCCGATCCGGACCAGGTGCCAAAACGCAGCCCCATAACCCGCAGAATAAAACTCTCAGCCAGACTAAAACTCCGCTTTTGCCTTTGACCTTGTCCACCTTAGGCAAGCCATTTATACGGCAGGGGGATCATGGGCCGTCTGTGAAATCTGTCTGAGCGCCTTCTGCGAGTTATTTCACAGCATGAGCCCCCTGCCGTATAAATGGGAACCCCGCGTCTTTTTGCGGGGCGCCAGCCGTAGTGGCGGCATTTTCTGGTTACTCTTTTTTGCTGCAGAAAAAGAGTGACTCGCCAGTGGGGCGAGACCCACAATGCCTAAATAAAAGAAGAAGTAAATATCAAGAAAAGAAAGAAAAGATAACCATATTAAGTGTAAGAGTACAAAAAAACTATACAATTAATGAACTTTCATCAATCAACAGGAACAAACCGAATACCATAAATAATTGATTCCAGAATAAAAAACAACTATCCTTACCCTGTGAACATAAAAAGCCACAAACTATTACGTTACATGCTCGTCATTTTGATGATGCTTGCGCCGTTGCGTGGTGTTCTGGCAATGCAGAGTGCACACTGTGATATGGGTGACATGCCTGCCAGTGTTCAGATGCAGGAAGATGCGTCTGCCCCAGCCTATGATAACGTGAGCCCCGACTTTTCTGACATGGCGGCTGCTTATCATCATGGTGATAAAAGCTCACAATCGATGGATCATAAATGTTGCTGCTGTGATGCTAATAGCTGTGGCAGCGACTGTGATATGGGTATGGCAGTCTCGCTGCTAATGCAAGTTTCATCGTATTCCCCGATTTTTGTCAAGGCTGAAAAGCTTAGTCCTTCTTCTCAGGTCCTTCGGGTCAGGGCACTTACCCCACCTTCGCGGCCCCCGCTAATCCTCTCGTAAAAAACTAAGCACGTCCCTTTACCTGAAAGTAAGGTAAAGTGGTGTAGATTCATTTTTTTTACGGAGGTTGACCATGTGTCAATCATATTTAACACGAATTTCTATAGATAAATTATTGCTGACGACGGTCCTGTTTTTTATCAGTTTACTGGCTGCCAATACAGC
>DROB01000150.1 GCA_011321985.1 Gammaproteobacteria bacterium
CGTATGCCGCACGGACGCGGCATCCGAGCGCACATGGATGTGTTTACAGCGTGTCTCAGTCATTTGCTGGATCTCGTGTCTCGGGTTATATAACCATATCATATGAACCGACACTATCGCCCTTTCTGGTGGCAAAAGAGAAAGTTAACGGGACAGCAGTGATTTTATTTTTAAGCTTTTCTTCGCGCTTTTCGCACCCCAGGAGTATTTGTCGCTTCGCTCGGGCACGTCCTTCGCGGCAAAAAAATGTTTTTCCGTATGTCCGCTAATGGTCGGTAGCTGACTTTTGGGGGAAAATGATTTTTAGGGATACTGGTGATATCTGTACAAGCTGGCCCAGTCGGATCTGGTTCAGTCACAGATCGACAACCTGTGGTTAAAGACTTGAGCTAGGCAGCAATGCCACCTACCATTTCGACCATCGCATCGACATCGAGGATGCTGACACGGGCCCCGTTGATACGTACTTTCTGTGCAACCATCGGATGCTCTTCCATCTCATCAGCATCGGTCACAATCTGTTCTCGTGTGAAACGACTGACATGAGGCACACCAGACATGACCAGCCCCAGATAAGGACTCTCTATCTCATCACCTTCCTTGCCTACTGCATACAGCACCACCGCCTGAGTATTCAGATTGACTTTGGCTGAACTGTCTCCACCAGCCGCTTCGAATGACAGCAATGGTACTTCAGCACCACGCCAGCTCATGTGACCCAGAAACCATGTCGGCGTATCTCTGCTTTCCTTTATGTCTTTCACAGAAATGATCTCAGCGACGAGAGCATTCGGTACGATCACGTTCTCCTTTCGAAGCGTGAGGATCACGCATTTAATTAATTGTGTATCTTCGACCATCACCTGTACTCTATCACCCGTTATAGATTATTTTTTCAACTCATCTACAGTTATCTAAAAAGCAGTATCTAATATCTCATTGATGTTATTCACCAGATCTTCTTCCTGGAATGGTTTACCCAGATATTGGTTCACACCAATCTCCATCGCTTTTTCTTTATGCTTGGAACCCGTCCTTGAGGTGATCATTATGATGGGTAAACTTTTCAGCCTCTCATCATTCCGCACGAAGCTTGCCACCTCAAATCCATCCATCCGTGGCATCTCGATATCGAGCAACATCAGGTCAGGGATATGATCCTGCAATTTACTCGTTGCATCAACGCCATCTTTTGCCAGTACCACTTCGATACCGTAACGTTTGAGCATGCGTTCCGTAATCTTACGGATGGTGATCGAATCATCGACGACCATGATCGTTTTCTTGTCATCTACAGCGGCCGTCTCTATCGTTTCACGAGGTATATGTGGCTTGAATAAACTTTCGGCAGCAACCAGCGCTGACATCTCGAGGATGAGCACCACACGACCATCAGCAAGGATAGTCGCACCTGCGATGCCACGCACTCCTCCGATCTGCATGCCGACGGGCTTAACTACAATCTCACGCCGGCCTAACATGTCATCGACATGTAAGGCAAAATGCTGATCACCCACACGCACCAACAGGACAGGAAAAAGTTGCAACTGTTTTGAGTAGTTTGGCTGCACACCTGTCAATAAACTACCAAGGTGTTTTAATTCAAACTCGACACCATTAAATTCATAGTGATTATTCTCGCTGTCATAAAAACGCTGCAATTCATAACCGGTCATGCGCACGACACCTTCGATACTTGCCAGCGGCACGGCGAATACATCATCACCTGCTGATACCAGTAATGCCTGATTTATCGCTAGCGTCAATGGTAAGCGGATATTAAAATCACAACCTCTACCCTGAACCGTATCGATATCAAGTATTCCACCCAGCTGCTTGATCTCACTATCAACGACATCCATGCCAACGCCACGTCCAGCAACCTGTGTTACTTCTTCGGCGGTACTGAATCCTGATTGCAGGATAAACTGCAGGACATCGTGATCAGAGAGTCTGGCTTCAGCGGCTACCAAGCCCTGTTTTATCGCTTTTTCCCGCACTTTCCGGGTATCTATTCCAGCGCCATCATCGTTGATATTGATAACGACATCAGTACCCTGGCGATCTACCTTTATAGTAATCTTACCTGTTTCATTTTTCCCAAGCGATTTTCGCACTTCAGGTTTTTCGATACCATGTGCAACAGCATTACGAAGCAGGTGTTCGATCGGTGCTATTATGCGATCGAGTACCGTGCGATCGACCTCACTGTTCTCACCGATAATTTCGACTTCGACTTCCTTGCCGAGCTCCCGTGAGACCTGACGGACGATCCTGCGTAACCTCGATGACAGACCACCGAACCGTACCATCCTGGTACGCATCAGACCTTCCTGTAAATCTGTACTGATCCGAGACTCCTGCACCAGCAGTGTTTCAGAATCACGTGTGATCTCTGACAGGATATCATTGATACTATCGACATCAGCTGCAGTCTCACTCAGACTCCGTGAGAGCTGTTGTAAAGTCGAATATTGATCCATTTCTAACGGATCAAAATCCACATCATAATTACCAGCTTCTTTTTCATAACCTGAGCGGATCTGAATCTCTGTCTCGATCTCCAGATTCCTTAACTGCTCTTTTAACCGCACGACCGTCTGGGTTAACTCTCCAAGGTTAAAGCCAAAATCTGTTATCTGTTTTCCCATACGGGCATGATAGATATTCACCTCACCCGCATAGTCGACCAGATTGTTGAGCAGATCAGATCTGACTCGAACCTGTTCCTGCGAATCTCTGTAGTTAACATCCGAAGCACGTTCACCCCAATGAGGTCTGTCTGCCACTGATTCACCACTGTTCTCATCCTTGTTTTCCGTGGTATCCCCTGCACCACCACGGTTTTTAGTCCCACCAGGCAACAGTTCGGAGATATCGATATCTTCCAGATCATCGTCATCATCAGACTCAAGTTCACTTAGCTCGATATCGAATCGTTCGACCGAACGCTTCTCCTGTACTTCTCCTCGCATCAGCATATCAATGCGACCGTTCAGATCGTTAGCTGAAGTAATAGGCAGGCGTTTTTTTACATTGCCCAACATAGTGGTCAAAGTATCCAGGGACTCCTGCAATAGATTAAACAACACATCATCGACTTTAACTCTATTCTCACCGACAAGGACCACCAGTGATTCGAGCTTATGAGTCAAATCACCGACAGGGCTCAGATCAGCCATTCGAGCACCACCTTTCAGCGTATGCATATTCCTCTGCAAGTGATTGATGTGCTCGACAGAATTAGGGGCATCTTTTATCCTGGCTAGTGTGCTATCACAATTCTCCAGCAATTCATCTGCTTCTTCGAGAAAGATATCGATCAATTCATCATCGATATCTCCGTAAGACATCTGCACGACCTGCTCTGCAACCTTCTCAACAGGTGTTTCGTCAACATCGATCTCTGCATCTTCAGGCTCTGCTTCATCTGCCACTTCTGTCGATAACTCAGTGAGGTCGATAGACATGGAGTCATCGCTGGCATCATCCTCTAGACCTTCATTATCTACATCCGTATTCCCCTGCCACGAGCGCTGAAGCTGCGACTGTATCTCCTGCTGAACGATCTTGTTTATTTTATCCTGGAGTAATTTATTGCTGGTCGGCAAATGTCCCTCTGAAACTTTAGCCAACATCTCACTGATCGCCTGTTCGATCTCCTTGAATACTTCTACTACGTCTCCAGGGATATCTTCTTCACCACTCTCCTGACGCACTTTCACATATTTTTCAGCAGAA